>JAKALV010000016.1:0-7500 GCA_021824055.1 Acidobacteriota bacterium | reverse complement strand
AGCATGTGCTGCCCGCCGCGCTGACGCGTCATGGTGTCCGAGTGCTGCGCGAAGACCGGCTCCGGCTCACCGTCGGCGGAGCCTCGGTGGACTTCCTCGGCATCCGGTACTGGACGCAGCGCGCCGCGAAGATCGCGCCTCTGATTGACCCGTCGGCGCTGCCGCTGCTGGTGGCGCACGATCCCCGACGTCTGACCGAAGCGCAGGCCCTCAGCATTCCGCTCGTGCTGAGCGGGCACACCCACGGTGGACAGGTGGTCATCCCCCCGATGGGCCCCCTGAATCGATTCCGTTTTCCGATCGTCGAGGGGACACTGCGGCGTGGCGGAACCACGCTGTTTGTGAGCCGCGGTATCGGCACGATCTACGTGCCGCTGCGGATCAACTGCCCCCCTGAAGTGGCGATCCTGACGCTGGCCTAACGAATCACAACCTGTCCGCGGTCGATATAGCAGCGGCCGTCCAGCACCAGCTGAATCGCCTCGGGCAGGATCTGATGTTCCTGCTCAAGGATGCGTGCGGACAAGGACTCGAGGGTGTCCGCGGCCTGCACGGGCACCGCCGCCTGGAGAATGATCGGTCCCGCATCGAGCTCGGGCGTGACGAAGTGCACAGTGGCGCCGCTGATCGCGACGCCGGCGTCGAGAGCCTGCCGCTGCGCATCCACGCCGGGGAACGCCGGCAGAAGCGACGGGTGGACGTTGAGAATCGCGTTCGGAAACGCGTCGCAGAACACCGCGCCCAGCAGCCGCATGAATCCAGCGAGACAGACGAGCGTCACGCCGCGGTCCTTCAACGCGCGCACGAGCGCGTGGTCATAGACGACGCGCGAGGCCTCGGCGCGGTGCGACAGGACCACAGTCTCGATCCCGGCCGCAGCGGCGCGCGCCAGTCCCGGCGCAGCGGCGCGGTTCGAAATCACGACCGCGATGCGCGCCCGGAGCCGCCCCGCCTGAATCGCATCGATGATCGCCTGCAGGTTGCTCCCTCGCCCAGAGATCAAGACACCCAGGCGGTCCATCACGGGGTCAGAGCCCTTTTCCACAGAACTGAACGCTTTGGGGACAGAGGTCATCTTCTTAGGTCGCCGACAAGTATCCGGCATGCCACTTGCAAAATGCGAGGCGTTGATCGTCCCTGGAAGTGAGGCCGTCATGCCCCGTCGCCCACGCGTTGCCGCCGCCACAGGTTTCTATCACGTTGTCAATCGAAGCGTCCGAAAGGAGCCGCTGTTCACGCAACCGCGTGACTACATTGCCTTTCTGGCCGTTCTCCGCGCCGGCCTGACCCGCTATAAAACGCCGCTTCTGGCCTACTGCGTCATGAGAAACCACTGGCACCTGTTGGTTGGACCGTTGGGGAAGGAGCGACTCTCCAGGCTCGTTCAATGGGTCACATCTACCCACGCCATCCGTTGGCATCGGTGTCGCGGCACCACCGGGCAGGGCCCGGTCTACCAAGGACGTTTCACCTCGACGCCCCTCGACGATGTCGCGGCGCTGGTGCCCATGTCACGGTACGTCGAACGCAACCCGAAGTCAGCCGGACTAGTGGGACGGGCCGAACAGTGGCCATGGTCGAGTCTCGCCGACCGTCAAGCTGGACGTCAGCGGGTGCCGCTCACTGCCGCTCGGTTTCTGGCTTCGGAGGCGTGGCTTGACTACGTGAATGCGACGATCACTCGCAGAGAACATCTCGGCGAAGAGCGACGGATTCCGCAGATCACCGGCCATCGCCCTCGAAAGAGGACCAGTGTCCCCCAGCGGTTGAAGTCTGTTGAAAACGGCTCTGACCCCGTGAAGAAGGACCGCGTGAAGAAGAAGGGCCCAGTCAGCGACGAGTGACCACGAAGAGGTAGTTTGGCGGATTGATGAGCACATCCTCCAGGCCGATGACGCGGACGATGGTGCGGACCCAGCGGCGGAGACCGGGCCTGGAGAGCACGTCCCAGCGCAGCACCTCACAATGGCCGATGTTGGCGTTCGCGACAAGGTACTCAAGCTCGCCGCGTGTGTAGGCGATCTCCGTCACTTCGCGACTGAGAGCGAGCGACTCCAGGCGCGCGCTGCGGATACCGATCACGGATTTCGGATTCTCCAGAATAAGAAGGGTCCCGCCCGGCTTCAACACGCGGGCCACTTCCTGCAATGTCTTGATCGGCGACAACGAGTGATGAATCGCGGCGAAGATGAAGGCCGTGTCAACAGAGGCAGCTGGCAGAGGAATTTCGTTGAAGTCGGTCGCGACGAACGTCATCTTCTCCATCGCCGCTCCGAAGTGTTCGAGGACGCGCGCGCCGGTCGACGTGAGGAACTTCTCTGACAAATCCACGGCGAAGACCTTTTCGACCTCAGGCAACCGCGACAACTTGGCGCTCAGAAAGCAGGTGCCGGCGCCCACATCGATGACCGAGCCCTTGATCCTGGCGCGCAGGCGCTCATCAGCCAGGAGACGTTCCACAGCTGGAAAGGCCGATGGCTCGTGAGTGCGAATGACCTCGACCCACGGCTCCGCGGCCGCTCCACCCATGAGCTTCGCTTCCGACTCGGCTTGCCCTGTTTCGTAGTGCTGGAACTCCCGGTATTCCCGCTCCCAGGTGTTCGGCAGACGCCCCCGGATGACCGGAATCGTCATGCCGTCGCTGCTGCCCCGGCGCCGGCGCGGCCGGTGTACCGGACGCGGCGATCGCCAGGCACGACATGCCCCAGGGCCCACGAGCCAGGGATGGCACCGAGCACCGCCGCGGCATCCGCCTCCGCCACGGCAAGCACGAGACCAACTCCCATATTGAACGCGCGCAACATCTCGGCATCGGCGATCCCGCCGCCCCGTTGCAGCCACTGAAACAGCGGCGGCACCGTCCAGCTCGCGCGATCGATCGAGGCGCTCGTCCCCTCGGGCAGCATGCGCGGCGTGTTCTCCGTCAGGCCGCCCCCGGTGATGTGCGCCATCCCTTTGATGGCGCCCGCGGCGAGCAGCGGCTGGACGTCGTGGAGGTAGGACCGATGCGTGCGCATCAGCGCCTCGCCCACCGTGGCTCCGAGCTCGCCGACATGAACGTCCACGTCCAGCTTCAGGGCATCGAACACGATCGCGCGCGCCAACGAATAGCCGTTGGTGTGCAATCCGGAGGAGGGCACGCCGATGAGCACGTCCCCTGCCGCGATCCGCGATCCGTCGATCACGCGCGGTCGTTCCACCACGCCGACCACGAATCCTGCGACATCGTATTCGCCATCGGCGTAGAAGCCCGGCATCTCGGCGGTTTCGCCGCCGAGCAGCGCGCATCCATTTTCCCCGCACGCCCGCGCCACGCCCGTCACGATCTGCTCAGCCACATCGGGCGAGAGCCGGCCTGTCGCCAGATAGTCGAGAAAGAACAGCGGCGTCGCGCCCTGCACCAGAATGTCGTTGACGCAGTGATTCACAAGATCCGCACCGATCGTGTTGTGCACACCTGTCATGAACGCCAGCTTCAGCTTGGTGCCGACGCCATCGGCGCTGGCCACGAGTACGGGTTCCTTGAAAGACGGATCGACGCGGAACAGGCCGCCGAAGGACCCGACGCCCGAGAGCACGTTGGTCGTATACGTCCCGCGCGCAAGGGCCTTGATGCGCCGCACGACCTCGTTGCCGGCGTCAATGTTGACGCCCGACTGTCTGTAATCGATGCCCGCCACGCGCTAGAACTCCAGTTTCTGAATCACAGCCTCGGCCACCTGCCGCGCCGCCGAGCCTTCGGCCGCCGCCCAGTAGGCTCGGCGAACGTCCACATAAAACAGTTCCTCCTCGAAATCCTCCTCAAGCATGTCGAAGGCATCGCGCAGCAATTCGATGGCGGCCGCCTGATCCTTGCGCTCGCCGAGAAAGCGCAGCATCGCGGCCGGGTCCCGCACGGCCGCCTCGCCGATCGCCAGCGCAATGGGCGCGCGCGAGGCATCACTGGCCGGAATCCCGGCATCGAACAGCACGGTCAGCGCGGCCTGATCACCACGGGTGGCCAGCGCGCCGAGCGCATGCGCCGTGCTGCGCAGCAATAACTGATATCCCGCCGTGTCCGCCGCGTAGCGCAGGGTCTCGCTCAAGTACTTGTGTTGCGTGTCACAGTTGACGCCAAGCAGGCAGAGTGCTGCGGCGATGGACGGCTGGCGCTCATGCGGCACGGTGCGCTGCAGCGCCGCCAGTGCGTCGAGCACACCGGTATCGCCCAGCTTGCCGAGCGCGAGCACGGCGTCCTCCTGCAGCGACCCGTCCAGCTTGGCGACCGACAGAATGGCATCGCGCGCGGCCGTCACGCGGTAATCCCCGAGGGCCACAATCACTTCGCCACGGAAAAAATCCTCGCCGCTCGTCACGAGCGGAAGGAGGGCGGTCTGGGCGCGCGCGTCGCCCTGCTGCGCCGCGAGCGCGCGCGTCAGCGACGGCCGCACGAACTCCGACACCTCGCGCGGCAGCGCCTCGATCAGCGCGGGGACGACGGCGGGCGACGGGTGATGCTCGAACCACGCGTACGCCACCGCCCGCAGGCGATCGTTGGGATCGGCCATCAGCGAACGCATGATGTCCGGCGTGGATGGATCACCGAAGCCCGCGAGCAAGACCAAGGCGCGATAGCGCACGTAGGAATCGGCATGCGCTTTCGCGGCCGCGATCAGCGCGGGCACGGCCTGCGCCGCCGCCGTGCGGCGCACAACGCGCGAGGCCGCCAGCCGGGTGGGAAAGTCGAACGCGCCGAGGCGGTTGATCGCGGCGCTGAGCTCCTCGGCCGGGACGGCGCCCGGGGCCGAGACCGGCGTCTGCGCCGCGCCCACGCGGCCGCCGGCCATCGTCATGGCCAATATCGCGACAAGCGCCACGCTCCCGCCTCGCTCTGCGAGCCTCATTGCACCAACTTCAGGGCCAGCTGCAGGTACGCGGCCTCGTTGCGGGGGAACGCCACGGGATACTCGGCGGTATAGCACGACGTGCAGTACGAATGGCGCGAGGGGCCGACCGACTCCAGCAGGCCCTCCAGACTGAGATATCCGAGGGTGTCTGCGCCGATGTACCGGCGAATCTCGTCGAGGGAATGCGTGGCCGCGATCAGCTCGGCCCGCCGCGGCGTGTCGACTCCATAGAAACAGGGCGAGATCGTCGGCGGGCACGAGACGCGCATGTGCACTTCCTTCGCACCGGCTGCGCGGACCATCTTCACGATCTTGCGGCTGGTGGTGCCGCGCACAATCGAATCGTCCACCAACACGACGCGTTTGCCGGCCAGGATGCTCTTGACCGGATTGAGTTTCACGCGCACGCCGAAATGGCGAATGCTCTGCTGCGGCTCGATGAAGGTGCGGCCCACGTAGTGGTTGCGGATCAGGCCCATCCGCATCGGCAGGCCCGCCGCTGCCGCAAAGCCTGTGGCGGCGCAGACGCCCGAGTCGGGAATCGGGACCACGACATCGGCATCCGCGGGCTGCTCGGCGGCCAGACGCTCCCCGAATGCGGTGCGCACTTCGTTGACGCTCTGACCGAACACGTACGAATCGGGCCGGGCGAAGTACACGTGTTCGAATATGCAGTGCGCGCGCTTCGACGCAGCAAATGGATGGATCGATTTCACGCCGTCGGGACCGGCAATGAACACCTCACCGGGCTCGATGTCGCGCACCCACTTGGCGTCGATCAGATCAAGCGCGCACGTCTCCGAGCACACCACCCACCCATCGTCGAGCCGGCCGAGCGTCAGCGGGCGGAACCCATGCGGATCGCGCACGGCGATCAGGCGGTCCTTGGTGAGGAGCACGAGGGAGAATGCGCCTTGCGCCTGCGAGACCGCCTCAACCAGAGCCTCCTCGGGTGTGGCCGCCTTCGACCGCGCGTACAGATGCAGCAGTACTTCGGTATCGCTGGTAGTCTGGAAGATCGAGCCCTGTGCCACGAGCGCGTCCCGGAGTTCGCGCGCGTTGACCAGGTTGCCGTTGTGACAAATGGCGATTTCGCCATGCGCGCAGTCGATCAGAATTGGCTGCGCGTTCTTGAGGCCGCTCTCTCCGGCGGTCGAATACCGCACGTGTCCAACGGCGCTGGTGCCCGCCAATCGGGCGAACGTGGCCTCGCCAAATCCGTCGGCGACGTAGCCCATGGACTTGTGGACCACGAGCCGTTCCCCGTCCGACGTCGCGATGCCGGCGCTCTCCTGCCCCCGGTGCTGGAGCGCATAGAGGCCGAGGTACGCGAGGTTGGCGGCCTCCGTGTGGCCGTAGATGCCGAAGATGCCGCATTCCTCTCGAAACTTGTCCATGGCTCCTTATGCGGCGCCGCCGCCAAACCACTTCGACAGCCCCGTGCTCCAGCGGCTTTCCGCTTCGACTACGGGGCATTGAATCACAACGCCATGCCCGGCGACGGCGATTATGATCTCGCGCCCGCCGGTCACGCCGATCTTCGTGGCCGGTACGCCGAGCCGGCGCGCGGCGTCCATGACCTTTGCGCTCTCACCCGGATCCACGCTGACCACGGCCCGCGATGCGCTTTCGCCAAAGACGGTGGCCGCCACCACGTCCACGCCGCCATCGCCCGACGCCGGCGGCACGGTCACGTTCACACCGATAGCGCCGCTGTCGAAGCAGCATTCCGCCAGCGTGATGGCGAGTCCGCCATCGGAACAATCGTGCGCACTGCGCGCCCAGCCGGCGCCGATGATTTCCACGAGCAACTGCTGCAGCGCCTTCTCCCGTGAGAGGTCGAGCGACGGCGCGGTGCCGCGAAGCAAGCCGTGCACGGTATTGAGGTACTCGCTGCCGCCCAGTTCCCCGTGGTTATCTCCGAAGAGCACTACATCCAAACCCGTTGACGGAAACACCCGGCCCACGAGACGATCCGCATTCTCGATCACGCCGACGATGCCAATCACCGGGGTCGGAAGAATGGCGCGGCCCTCGGTTTCGTTATACAGGCTGACATTGCCGCCCGTGATCGGTGTCTCAAGGGCCCGGCACGCTTCGCCGATGCCGGCGATGGCTTCCGCAAACTGCCACATGATTTCCGGCCGTTGCGGATTACCGAAGTTCAGACAGTTGGTCGCGCCGATCGGCGCCGCGCCCGCGCACGCGACGTTGCGCGCGGCCTCGGCCACGGCCAGCTTCGCGCCCTGACGCGGGTCCAATTCGCAGTAGCGGCCGTTGCCGTCCACCGACATGGCCAGCGCGCGCGGCGTGCCCTTCACGCGCACCACGCCGGCCGTCAGGCCCGCCAGCGCGATCGTGTTGCCGCGCACCATGTGGTCGTACTGCCGGTAGATCCAGCGCTTGCTCGCAATACCGGGGGCATCGAGCAACGTCATCAGCGCGTCGGAGACGGACGGCAGCGGCTTCAGATCGCGCGCCGAAAATACGAACGCGGCGGCGCGGTTCGGCGGCTCGGCGTAGGGTCGGCGATACACCGGCGCCTCATCCGTCAGCCCGAGATTCGGGACTTCAGCCACCACCACGCCGTTGTGCTTGACTCGCAGCTTGTCGT
>JAKALV010000243.1 GCA_021824055.1 Acidobacteriota bacterium | reverse complement strand
CCCCTGCTGCAGTCCTGCATCGCCACCTGCAGTTCCGCCTGCGTGTTCATCACGATCGGTCCGTACCAGGCCACCGGCTCTTCGATCGGCTTGCCCGAGACGAGCAGGAACCGGATGCCGTCGTCGCCCGCCTGCACGACCACTTCGTCGCCGCGATCGAACAGGATCAGCGAGCGATTGCCCGTGGTGGTCAGGATCGGCGTCTCGTCCAGCTCACCGGTCATGTCCGTGAGCACGCCCATCGGCGCGGACGCATCGCGGAACGAGCCCGAGCCGGCGAAGACGTACGCGAACGCATGGCGGTCGATCGCGACCGGCAGCACCTTGCGCTTGCCCGGCGGCACCGAGATGTCGAGATAGGTCGGATCCGCCGCGATGCCATCCACCGGCCCGCGCTTCCCCCAGAACTCGCCGCACACCACCCGCACCCGCGTGCCGTCGTCATCGACGATCTCGGCGATGTCCTTCGACTTGACGTCCTGATAGCGCGGCGCGGTCATCTTGAGCGACCGGGGCAGGTTCGCCCAGAGCTGAAAGCCATGCATGCGGCCCGCCGCATCGCCTTTCGGCATTTCCTGATGGACGATGCCGCTGCCGGCGGTCATCCACTGGACGTCACCGGCCGTCATGGCGCCTGTGTTGCCGAGGCTGTCGCCATGCTCGACGGTGCCGGCGAGCACGTACGTGATGGTTTCGATGCCGCGATGCGGATGCCACGGAAAGCCGGCCAGGTAATCGGCCGGGCGCTCGTTCCGGAAGTCGTCGAACAGCAGGAACGGGTCGAATTCGCTGGTCTTGCCGAATCCGAAACCTCGATGCAGATGGACGCCGGCGCCTTCCAGAGTCGGCGTCGCCTGGGAAATGGTTTTCACTGCCCGAATCGACATGTGGACCTCGCGACCGTGTGGGTGAAGCTCAAGTATAGTCGGCGGTCATGAGTCGCCTCTACCAGACGGTGCTCGACTTCTGCCGTGCCGAGCTGGCCGCGCAATCGACGCGTCCGCTGTTCATCGGGATCCAGGGCCCGCAGGGCGCCGGCAAGACCACGCTCACGCGCGCGCTACTCGAGGCGCTGCCCGCGCTCGGTCTGTCGGGCACCGCGGTTTCCATTGATGACTTCTATATGACGCGCGCCGGGCAGCTCGCGGTGGCGGCCGCGCATCCGGGCAACCCGTACCTGGAGCACCGCGGGTATCCCGGGACGCACGACATCGCGCTGGGTGAAGAGACACTGGCAGCGCTTGCGGGTGGCGCAGGTGGCGCGGGTGGCGCGGGTGGCGCAGGTGGTGCGGGTGGCGCAGGTGGCGCAGGTGGTGCAGGGGAGGTTCTGGTTCCGGTGTACGACAAGTCCGCGCACGGCGGGCGCGGCGACCGGGCGCCGGTGGAGCAGTGGCGCACGGTGCGGATGCCGATCGATCTGGTGTTTGTCGAAGGATGGATGCTCGGCTTCACGCCCGTGCCCGACACCTCGCTCGCCGATCCAGATCTGATCGCTCCCAATCGCGCTCTCGCCGACTACGATCGCTGGTACCGGCACATCGACGCATGGGTCATTCTTCGCGCGCTCGATCCGGCGTATGTGCTCACGTGGCGCGTCGAGGCCGAGGAGCGCATGAAAGCCGGCGGCAAACCCGGCCTGAGCCGCGAAGACATCGAAGACTACATTCGCCGGTTCCTCCCGGCGTATCAGACATGGGGCGGGGCGCCGAAGGGCGTCGCCCCTTCGCGGCAGATAGAGTTCACGATCGGGCTGGGGCGGGAGGGCGTGTAGTCCAGGGTCCAGAGTCCAGGGTCCAGGGGCCAGGGTCCAGAGTCCGCAAAAAATTGCCACATTTCGCGCGGCGCGAGGTGGCAAGAATTGCGAGATCGGCGCCTGAACATGAGCTCGCCCCTCTGGGAGGTGTCTGGCATCTGACTTGCCATGACAGGGAGATGTGGGAGTCGCCCGGCTTGAGGATCTTGTCGCGTTTCAAGCGGCGACCGAGTTGAAGTTGGCTGTTTATCGGCTTGTCCGCGAGCACCCTGCCGCTGCACAGGATCTACGGTTCCAGTCTCAGCTATTCGACGCCGCCGCGAGCGTTGAAATGAACATGGCAGAAGGCTGGCGTCGCTACAACGCCGCTGAGTTCTGCCAGTTCCTCCGCTACTCCCGCGCGTCCCTGGAGGAGACCGAACGCTGGATTCGAGACGGCATCGCGCGACACCACTACACGGAAGAAGATGCCCGCCCGGCCATCGCCCTCGCCGACCGTTGCGGCCGCACGACGACGGGGCTGTGGAAGAGCTTGCGCCCATTCATCAAGGACAGCCGCAAGCGCTAGTCCTGGACCCTGGACCCTGGACGCTGGACGCTGGACCCTGGACCCTGGACCCTGGACCCTGGACTGTCAGGGCCTATATGCAATGCAGTCAATCTCCACGCGCAGTCCCTTGCCCGGCAGCGCCGCGGCCTGGATCGTCGTCCGGGCGGGGCGATGGTCGCCGAACACGCGCGCGTAGACGGCGTTCATCGCGGCGAACTCGTTCATGTCGATGAGGAACACGCCGCAGCGCAGCACGTGCGACAGGTCGCTGCCGGCCGCCTTGAGGATGGCCTGCAGGTTCTTGAGACACTGCTCGGTCTGCGAGGTCGCGTCGGGGCCCGCGAGCTCGCCGGTCGCGGGATCCGTCGCGCCCTGGCCGGACACGAAGATGAGGCGTTCGAACGCCATGCCGGGCGAGTACGGACCCACCGGCTTCGGAAGATTCGGCGCGTGCACAGGACGATGGCTCATGGCGCGCGATTGTACAGGAGCCGGGCCGTCCGGCGACGCGTGGCGTCCAAGTTCGTACGGTCCTGCGAAACCGGAGGAGTCCGGTTATCGTTGATTCCACGCGCACGATGTGGCTTGATGAGCAGGGCCGCCTCGTCATCGAGCGCACCGGCACGCCGCGCGCGCTGGTGCCGTCGAGCCGCCGCGTCTATCGGAAGCAATGAGCCGTGAGTGAGGAGCGTTTGATGAAACGTGTGGCGGCAATCGTGATCATGGGGCTGGCGCTGTCCGGAGGACTGCGGGCGCAGACGGCGAGGCCGGCGGTGACGAAGCCCGCCGTCGCGAAACCGAATTTCGGCGGCACGTGGGTCTTCGACGTCGAGGCCACCAGAGCCAGCGCGAACGCCGCGAAGATGAACGGTCTTGCGCTCTTCATGGAGACCTTCACGGCCGAGCAGGACGCCAAGGCGTTCACGATGAAAGTTGATCTGGGCCAGGTGCTCGTGACGGCGGTCTACAACCTCGACGGCTCGGTGAGCAAGAACATGTCGCCGCCCGGCATGCCGGGGGCGCCGCCGATCGAAGTGACATCGAACGCCAAGTGGGTCGGCGCGACGCTCGTGATCTCCTCCACGAGCTCGTCGCCGAGCGCGAACGGTCCTGTGGAAGTGAAATCCACCCGCAAGCTGTGGCTCGATGCGAAGGGCCGGATGGTGGTTGAGCGTTCCGGCACGCCGCGCAACATGGTCCAGTCGAGCCGGAGCGTCTACAAGCGGAAGGCGTAGCGCTATTCCGCGCGGAGCGCCGTGAGCGGATCGGTGGCCGCGGCGCGTCTGGCGGGCAGATACGTGGCCAGCAGCGCGATTAGCGCCATCAGCAGCGCCGTGCCGCCGAACGCGATCGGATCGATCATGCTGACGCCGAACAGCAGGCCGGCGCTCGACAGGCCGAATGCGGCGCCCGCGGCCAGCAGCAGGCCGATGCCGCCGCCGGCGAGCGTGAGCCGCAGGCCCTGCACGAGCACCATCCGGATGACTTCGCCACGATCCGCGCCCAGGGCCATGCGGACGCCGATTTCACGCGTGCGTCGCGTAACGGCATACGCCATCACACCGTACAGGCCGACCGCGGCCAGCAGCAACGCCAGCGAGCCGAGCGTGCCGGCCACCGATGCGGCGATCCGTTGCGGCACCATGCCGAGCGCCGCGAAGTCGGTCATGGGCGTGACATCGATGAGCGGCAGGTTGGGATCGATCGCGCGAAGCACCTGGCGCACCGCCGGGGGGAGGTCGGACGCGGCGGTGGCGCGATGATCGCGGGCGATGAAGAACTTGACCCGCTGCCAGGGCTGCTGGCTGAGCGCGACGTAGATGAAATTGCGCGGGGCTTCGCCGATCCAGCGGTACTTGGCGTTTTTCGCGACGCCGATCACGGTCAGGGCGCGAACCGTCTTCTCCTGGCCCGGACGGAAATCGCCGTTCTCCAGTTGCTTGCCGATGGGATCCTGCCCCGGCCAGAGCGCCTCGGCGAACCGTTCGTTGATGATGGCGACGCGCGGATTGTCGGCACGGTCATCGATCGAGAAGTTGCGGCCTTTGACGAGGGGCAACTCCATCGCGGGCAGGTAGTCCGGCGAGATCACGTTCCAGTCGGCAAAGATGCGGTCGGTCGGGGTGGCGGCGCCTTTCGGGCGCAGGGGACCCAGCCCCAGTCCGCCGCCGTCGAGCGGCACCATCGCGGCCACGCCCACGCGCGCCACCCCGGGAATGGCCTGCAGGGCGGCGCGGATCCGTTCCGTCATCGCGGGCGCGGCCTCGTCGGTGTAGTTGGCGAGGCCGAGATCGACGTTGGCGACGTCGACGCCGTCAACGCGGAAGCCCGGACTCACCGCGGCGGCCGCGTTGAGCGAGCGCAGCAGCAGGCCGGCGACCACGAGCAGCAGCAGGCACAGTCCCATCTGCGCGGACACCAGTCCATGGCGCAGGCGCTGGCGCTGCGGCGCCGACTGATCGGACTTCATGGGTGATGTCAGGTCCGGCCGGCTGCTTTGCCAGGCCGGCACGAAACCGGTGACGAGTCCGGCGACCAGCGCGAGCCCGAACGTGAACACCAGCACGCGCCAGTCGATCGCGAGGGACACATTCACGGGGAACGGCAGCCGCGGCAGCAGCGACCAGAGCGCGCCGGTCATCCACGTGGCCAGCAGCGTGGCGGCGAGGCCGCCGGCGGCGAAGAGCAGCGTGCTTTCCGCGAGCAGCTGCTGCACCAGGTTCCAGCGGCTCGCGCCGAGCGCCACGCGCACGGACATTTCCCGCGACCGGGCGGCCGCGCGCGCGAGCAGCAGGCCCGCCAGATTCGTGCAGGCCAGCAACAGGACGAGCCCCACGATCGCGGCGAGCACGGCGATGATGGGGGTGATCGTGTCGCCGGCCTCGCCCGGCACGCGG
>JAKALV010000242.1 GCA_021824055.1 Acidobacteriota bacterium | reverse complement strand
CCAGCGCTCGCGAATCGCGGGAACACCGGACGCGTGATCCGAATGCCCGTGCGTGACGACGATCTGGGTCAGAGGACGGCCATCGAGCGCGGCCGCCAGCGCGTCAAGATGCGCGGGCACGCCGACACCGGCATCAACAAGAATTGCCTCATTGCCCCACTGCCCCATTGCCGCATTGGAGAGTAGATAGGTATTGTTGCCCCTCCCCGTGAGCGCGCCGGGATTGAAGGCGGGAATCAGCTGAACGGTCACGCCCAAGAATAACGGGCACACCCTTGGTGAAGGGCGTTTCCGGGCTCGGCCTTCAGGAAGAGTGTGTGGAGGACGCTAAGGAGGCGAGACATTCGTATTGCGCAGACGGGCGGCACCCGGGGAAGGGCACCGCGAGGGTCGACTTACGTTGAGTGAGTCCGGAAACGCCAAACGGATTATGTGAAGAGTTTCACAAGGGGTCAAGGGTTATCCTCATATTTGATGGTCGGGGTGAGTAGGAAGCATGTCTGGTGGGCGCTCGCAGCCGCGACCAGTTTGGTCCTAGTTCTGTTTGCCGGCGCTGCGTTCGCTCTGCGCGCCGGGGCACTGAAACCCCGGGTGATCCGCGCGTTGGCGGAGGCCCTCAATTGCGATGTCACCCTCGATCAGCTGGATGTGCAACTGGTCCCGGTCATCAAGATCGTTGGCGACGGCCTCTCGGTTCGGCTGCACGGCCATCCGGAGCTGCCGCCCTATATTGAGGTCACCCGGTTTACGGTCAACGTCGGTCTGCTGTCGATTTACCGTCGCCATGTGGACACCGTTGTGCTCGATGGCCTGCGTTTCAACGTGCCGCCGACATTGACTCAGAACGACGCCGCCGGCGCCACGCCGGCGAGCCCGGCCGCACGCGCCGGACGACCGCTCTTCAGCGTCAATCACCTCGTGGCGCCCGAGGCCACCGTCAATTTCGTCGGCAAGGTCGCCAACAGCCGGCCGCTGAGCTTCGCGGTGCACAATCTCGACGTCCGGAACGCGGGCATCGATCGCGCCGCGAACTTCACGGCCAGCGTCGCCAACCCGATCCCGGAAGGCCTGGTGAAAGTTGCCGGCACCTTCGGGCCGTGGAATCGCGACGATCCGCCGCAGACACCGATGGGGGGCACGTACGACTTGCCGGAGGGCGACCTCGGTTCGATCAACGGCATCTTCGGCCGCGTGCAGTCGGCCGGCGCGTTCAGCGGCCAGTTGGCCGACATTCACGTGAAGGGTACGAGCCGCACGCCGGACTTCTCGCTCGATCTCGGCGGCGCGCCGGTCCAGCTCGACACGAAGTTTGTGGTGACGGTGAATGGCACGACCGGCACGACGTCGCTCGATCGCGTGGACGCCATGTTGATCACGACGCCGCTCATCGTCACCGGCGCGTTCACCAATCTGCCCGGCGACGGCAATCACGACGTGACGTTGGCTGTTGAAGTGACGGAGGGCCGCATCGAAGATCTGTTGCGGCTGGCGATCAACACACAGAAGCCGGTCCTGATCGGCGATATCTCGCTGAAGGCCACCGTGCAGTTGCCACCTGGGGTGGGCACCGCGCGGCATCGCCTGTATGCGGCGGGCACGTTCGGGTTTGGCCGCGCCCGATTCACGGACAAGGACGTGCAGGGCAAGCTGAAGGAGCTCAGCCGCCGCGGCCAGGGCAAGAATCAGGACGAGGTCATCAGCCGTGTGGCCACAAGCGTGAGTGGGACGTTCTCTCTGATGCGCGGACTGCTCACGTTCCCGCGCGTGGAGTTTGCGGTGCCCGGCGCCGCCATTAAGCTGACCGGCACGTACGTAATGGGCACCGAGGCGCTCAACTTCACGGGCACGGCGCGGCTGGCCGTCAGCCTTTCGCGCGCGGTGGGTGGGTTCAAGTCAATTTTCATCAAGCCCTTCAACCCGTTTTTCCGTAAGAATGGCGATGGCGCGGTGATTCCCATCGCCATCACCGGCACGCGCGGCCAGCCACAGTTCAAATTGCGCCTGAAGCAAGTTTTCAAGAAGGAGAAATGACCGTGCCGTTGCTGCCATTGCTCGCCGCCGTCCTCGTCGCATTCACGGGCGCCACCCCCAGCGTGGCACAGCAGCAGGACGAGCCGGGCTCCAAGGACCACCCGATGCTGACGCGGATGACCAACTACTACATCTGCGACTACACCGCGAACGACTTCAACGGCGTCGACTTCGCGATCGGCGACGACAAGGAGCAGCGGGTCGAAGGCAAGTACTGGAAGATCGATTACTGCGTCAAAGACAACGCGAAGGTGGCCAGCGCGCTGGAGATCTCGCGCAATTTCGGCAACGCGTTCAAGGCGCGCGGCGGCCAGGTGCGGTATGCCGATTCCGACAGCATCCACACCACGGTGTCGCTGACGGCGAACGGGTCGGAGCTCTGGTGCGACATTGAAGTCGCCAACCAGGGCGAGACCTACACGCTGACGATCATCGAAAAGGCCGCCATGACCCAGCAGGTGGAGCTGACCGCCGACGAGCTGGCGAAGACGCTGAAGGAAACGGGATCGATCGCGCTGCACAACATCCTGTTCGACACCGGCAAGGCCTCGATCAAACCCGAGTCGTCAAGGGAGCTCCAGCTGGTGATCGATGTGCTCAAGGCGGACGCCACCCTGAAGATCGAGATCCAGGGCCACACGGACAACACGGGCGCGAAGGCGGCGAACCTGACGCTGTCACAGCAGCGCGCCGACGCGGTGCGCGAGTACCTGGTCAAGACGGGCGGCATCGCCGCCGCGCGGCTCACGGCCGTGGGCTTCGGCGACACCAAGCCCGTTGCACCCAACACGACCGAGGCCGGCAAGGCTCAGAACCGCCGCGTGGAGCTGCGGAAGCTTCCAGGAAGCTAGTCGCGAGCAAGATCAAGAACGATCAACATGAAGGGCCATGGGGAACCATGGAGAAGATCAAACCCAATAGCTTTCAAAGAGCTCTTTGAAAAGCTGTCGGTTTGGGTTCCCCATGGTCCCCCATGGCCCCCATGTTGAAAAGCTCTTGACCTGATCTATCGAACGGCGATGCTCAGTTGCGCCTTCGCCGCATCGTCGAGCACGGCCGACTTCTGCGCGTCGTAGTCAAAGCGCACGAGCACGCTCTTGGCCGTCGATACGAGCTGCCCCGTCGCGGCGTTGACGATCTCGTACGAATAGGTGAAGCTCGTCCGGCCGAATCCATCGAGGCTGAGCTTCACATCGAGTTCGTCGCCGTACTTCGCCTGCGCGCGGAAATCGATCTCCATGCGCGCCATGATGAAGCCGACGCCGCGCGGGCCGGTGTCGGCCGCGCTCTTTGCCACGAACCCCAGCTGCGCCTTCCACAGATGGAAGCGCGCCTGCTCGAGATAGGTCAGGTAGACGGCGTTGTTGACATGTCCGAGCGGATCGCAATCGCGAAAGCGGACCTGAAGACGATGGGTGATGAGCAGCATGATGCGGCGGCGGAGCTGACGCCCCGCCCTACGTACGCTCCTGGCGTTTCTTCTCGAGACGACGTTCTTCCTGCAGGCGCTCGAGCTCGACCGCGGAATGGTCCGTGAACTTCATGGCGGCCGCGATGGCGTGGTGTTGGGCGCGGCTGTCGATGAGCGCGTGCATCTGCTGGCACACGCGCCGGTAGGCCGGATGCCCGGCCGGTGCCGTGCGCAACTCGATCACATGCATGGCCTCGCGGGCGTTCATGTCCATGATGAAGCGGACGCGGTAGGCCAGCGACACGGCGTACTGCGCGGCCTCGCGGAAACCGCCATCGGTCAGCTGGTCGAACAGTTCCGCCGACCGTGACATGGCGGCATCCCAGTCGGCGCCGGCGCCGGCGTCGACGACGGCTTCGGGACGAACGTGGCCGTGCCGCGTGGTGAGCGACTGCCAGTCGATCGTCATGAGGCGATGCCGCTGCAGATCGCGGAACGCGCCGTAGTCGGTGAGGATGTCGAAGCGGTAGCTCGTCCGCTCGAACGCGCGGCCGGGTTTGTGACGACGGTTCGTGCGATCGCCCACGTAGGCCGCCAGCACGGCGGCGCGATCGGCCGCGCTCATCGCGCGCGCCATCGACAGCAACTGGTCGTCGGGAAGTGCCGTGGCAGTATAGAGCGCCGCCGCCACCACCTTCACCTCGCCGTCCGGATCGAAATCCGTCAGCGTCACTTCCGCGCGTCGATCGGGCTCCACTCCGGCCGCGAGGCGCTCGGCGACCTCGATCGTCCGCGCGCGGGCGCCGGCCAGATACGCCGTCCACGTGCCGCCGCGTTCCGGCTGATCCACGCGCGTCAGGAACGCCGGGATGACCTTGCGCAATTCGGTCAGCATCAGGTCCGCATAGTCGCGGACTTCCGCCAGCGGATGGGCGCGCATGCGCAGGATCAGGGCCTCGTACGCCTGGCCGGTGGCGTAGATGCCGACATTCGACTGCGTGGCCGCCGGGAGCAGGCCGCGGAGCGTGTCCAACGCCTTGGCGCGCGTGGCCGACCGGTACACCGCGTCGGAATCTCCGGGCTGCTTCGGATATCGCTTTTCGAAATACACGCGCAGCGGGTCGATCCACTTCGCGTAGGTTTCGAACGTGGCGTCGAGCGCTTCGACGTAGGCCGCGCAGAGCGGATGCCCGTCAAGCTCGGACGGCACGTGGTAGCGCCACACGTCGCCGGTGCGGTCCGTGTAGGGGATGTAGCGCGTCGACTGCTCGAGATACGCCGCCAGGCGGCCGCGTTCGAGCACTTTGGTCAGCAGATTCGAGACGTTCTCGCAGGCCAGGTGCACGCCGCCCAGCTGCGCCACCGAGTCGTCGCCATAGTCGTTGAAGATCCTGCCGTACAGCTTTTCCGCGCGTTCGACGCCCACCGCGGCGGCGCCGCCCTCATCGCCTGTCAGATCGCCGGCGAACTCGTCCAGAAACAGCTGGCGCAGCGACTTCGGCGACCGGGAGTAGCGCGCGAACAGCGCGCCCTTCACGGTTTCGGGCAGGTTGATCAGCGCAAAGACGGGCCGGTCGGTGTTGGAGAAATAACGCGACAGCACCTCGCTATTCGTCGTCGTCATCGTCATCATTCTTCCGCCAGAAGCGGGCGTATTCGTCCATGAACGTGAGGGTCTCGAGCGAGGCCATGCGGTCGAAGAACAGGATGCCGTCGAGGTGGTCGGTTTCGTGCTGAATCACGCGGGCCGGCAGGCCGGACGCTTGGAGTTCGATG
>JAKALV010000241.1 GCA_021824055.1 Acidobacteriota bacterium | reverse complement strand
CCAGCCCGAAGTTCAGGCAGATGGACTTGGCGTGCCCGATATGCGGGAAGCCGTTCGGCTCGGGCGGGAAGCGCGTGCAGATGGGCCGGCCAAACTTGTTGGACGCGACGTCCGCCGCGACCATGTCGCGGATGAAGTCGCGCTTGGGGGTTTCCGAGGACACTGGGAGAGCGGGTGTGTGGGACAGGGATGGTGACCCCGGAAAGTTAGCGCGCGACGGTGACTCCTGCCGTCCCTGGCACGGATGGGTCGTCGTCCCCCGGTCCTTTCGCGCCCCCCGTGCGCGACTTGGCGCTCATCGCATCTATATGTAGCGCGACGAATGCGGTGGCATTCAGGTGGACGGCAGGAGCGGGCGTGTAGCCGGCGTTGGGACCGCGTCCTGGCCAGTACCGGCCAATCATCGCGTCGAGGACGGCGCGCTTTTGTGCGTCGTCCGGCTGGGTGGCCGCCGCACGGCAGAACGCGACCACCGAACGGTAGTTGACCGAGTGATTGAGCGCCGTCTTCGAGTAGACCAGGCCGTCGACGAGCGTGATGGTGACGCAGACCGGGGCCCCGGATGCCACCGCGTGCAAGAGGCGGCTGTTGTGGGCGCCGTGCAGGTAGAGCGTGGCGGGATCCTGGAGGTCGTACTGGTAGGTCATCGGGATGACCACGGGTCCCTGGTCGTCCGCGATCCCGACGTGGGCCACGATGCCGGCGGCGAGAATGGCCGGCGCGTCGTCGGGAACGGCGCGTTCGCGGTGCTGGTGGAGGGTGGCGCGGTCGGGCGAGCGCGGCGCGGCGTCGGGCATGGGAAGGCGATTGAGGACCACGGGAAGATAGGCGATGGGTCGATGTCGCGCGAAACGAAACGATGACGCACCGGCGCGACTTGGTGGCTGGCCGCGGGCACGTGATGCTCCCCACCGCCCAAGCGCGCAAGTCGCCGAGAGCCGTGCGGGATGTGCGTTGGCAATGGGTCTTCCCCGCCACTCGTTTCTACCGCGATCCCGCCACGGCACACTGGATGCGCCATCACCTGCATCCTACAGTGATTCAGCGGGCCGTGGTCGAGGCCGCGCGGGTCGCGGCGGTGAATAAGCGGGTCAGCTGCCACACGTTTCGTCACTCCTTTGCCACGCACCTCATCGAGGGCGGGTATGACATCCGGACGGTGCAGGAACTGCTCGGGCATCGGGACGTCAAGACGACGATGATCTACACGCACGTGCTGAACCGTGGCGGCCGCGGCGTGCGCAGTCCGCTGGATGCGTTGATGCCGAGCCCCCACGGCGCTAGTGACGGCGCCTCTCCGCATGCTGCTCGGCCCTTCACCCATGCTATGCAGACCACGCCTGTCAGCCTAACACACCGCCACCTGATTGACGGCCGTGCGTATAACACCAACTGGCGCAAAGACCTGCGACGCTGAATATTGAACGTGATGCAGCGTGATAGATAGGCAGCATTCGCAGTCTATGACGCGGAGTGCAATCATAACTTGCTGTCTAATCGTTGGGCTGCGAAGGCGAACTTTCAGTGGAGCCTATGGTTCAAAGTGCGCTACGGCTGATCAAGAGGTGCGCTGAGTACCTCGAGGAGGACCAGGTACTGAAGCTGCCTCGCGGCCTGCGTGGCATCTACGTCCTCTACAAGAGGCGGCGGCGAAAGGAGGGCTTCTCCTTCGACGTGGTATATGTCGGAATGGCAAGTCAGGGTGGCATCCGTTCGCGTCTGAAGAGCCACCGCCGCCGGAAGGCGGGACTGTGGACGCATTTCTCGGTGTTCGAAGTTTGGGAGAATATTCGGGACGACGAGGTACGCGAACTCGAGGGGCTGTTTCGCCACCTCTATCGGGACGACGCGAAGGCAAGCCCGCTGAACTTGGCTCGCGGCTACAAGGCGTTGCGGCGCCTGCGCAACAATGCCATCGCTGGGTGGTAGCATCGGCGCGTCGCAGCCCAACCAACGTTGGTGCTGCCGAACGCCGTGATCTTTGGTAGCGGCCGCTCCGCGGCCGCATTCTATTAGAGCGTTCGCAGCACAACGCCAGTCGTTGGAGGGTCAAGAGATCATCGTTTGCCTGTGCCTTCTCCTGCTCAGCTCAGCGGTCACGCCGATCGCAGAGGGACGCTTTTCAGTACCGCAGAACGCTCGTGCCAGAGTGGCGCTGGTACTGACTGACACTGACACGACTGCGAGGCGCTGGACGTCCATCATCCTGCTGGACTCGCTATTGCCAAGGCATCTGGACAGGAAGCGACTTCAGTACATCTCGCGCTTCGACGTTCTGACTGTCATGGAAGTTGACGCGAAGCCACCGTTGGAGTGGACAGACGCGGATCTGTTGGCCGTGGGCGCGCTCTTCCGCGCGACGTTCATGGTCGAAATGCGCGTATCACACATGCCAGCTCGCGAGGAGCTGTGTGCGCGGATACTGCGGGTGCCGGACCGAGCTATGGTCGACTCGGTCTGTGCGCAGAACGCTGGATCGACAAGGCGCGCTGTGTTCCAGCTGGCACCGGAGCTCGGCCGCCGACTGAATCGTCTCAGTCGGGTACCCCCCGCATCCAAAGCGCCCCCGCCTAACCCGACCATGTGAAAGCGCAAAGCCACGCCGCGTGAGCGGTGATGGACGCACCATTGAAGGACGGTGCGCTTGAGGAGGCGGCGATGACAGTGATCGGGCTGGATCTGCACAAGCGGTACATCACCGCGTGCGCGATGACTGAGGACGGCGAGATAGTCGCGGAGCAACGGCGCGTGGTGCCGGACGTGGCGGCGCTCGCGGCGTTCTTCGTGGGGCTGCCGGCTCCGCTCACGGTCGCGATGGAGGCCACGCTCTACTGGGCGTGGCTGCACGATCAGTTGGTGGCGCGCGGGATCACGGTGCTGGTCGCGCACGCGTACCAGGTGAAGCTCCTCTGGCGGGCGCGCGCGAAGACCGATCCGTTTGACGCACGCAAGCTGGCCGAGTTGGCGCGGACGCGTCTGCTGCCGACGGTGTGGGTCGCGGGGCCCGCGTTGCGGGGACAGCAGAAGCTGCTGCGGGGTCGAGCCCCTCGATGTCGCGGCGCTGGGCATGGGGAACGATCACGGCCTGTTCGCGAAGGAATTCGCCGTAGCGCTCGATCACTTCGCGCGGTCTTGCAGCATCTTGCTCAGATTCCGCAGAAGTGCTAGCAGCACCTGCTCTCCGACGACCAGTTCGTGGTCGCGCAATACCAGGCGCATCAAGCCGGCGCAAAGACCCCTGGTACCGATCGCGCGGACGAGAACGTTCGTGTCGAAGGCGACTCGCACGACACGACGCGGAACACGTCTTCGTCCGTCAGGTACCCACGCGCCTCGGCGCACGGCATGATCGCGCACCGCCGATCATCGAACGGGGCGAGCGCCAGTTGTCGGCGAAGTGCCTCGCGTGCCAAGTCGCTCCGACGGCGTCCCGTGCGCCGCGCAAGGCGGACAAGCTGGCGCTCAAGCGGAGAGTCTCGGCGGATCGTCAGAGCGGCGGTCTTCATGTCGTGCATTGCAACACACCAGCCGCGACTGGCGGCGGGCCGTCCAGCGCGCATGGTCCGACGATCATCTCCGCAACCGGGAGCGCGTTTGCTTGCCAGCAGGACATGGCGCCACCGACGAGATTGAGTCAGATTGCCGCACCCCCCACCGCCGGAGCCCCCCATGTGCCGCAGGTCAGTCCGTCGCGTGGCGCCGATCGCGCTGACGCTTGTCCTCTGTGCCACCACCGCCGCGTCGCAGCAGACGGTGGCCCTCGTCGGCGGGACACTGATCGACGGCAATGGCGGCGCACCGGTGCGCAACTCGGTGGTGCTCGTGCAGGCCGATCGCATCACAGCGGTCGGCACCGTCGGCGCGTTGGCGGTGCCCAAGGGCGCGACGGTCATCAGCACGGAAGGCATGACGGTCCTCCCCGGACTCTGGGACATGCACGTGCACCTCATGCTCGTCGGTCACGGCGATTATGCCTACTGGGACAAGACGTACCCACGCGACATCGCGAAGTCGATCATGCCTGCCGCGGCGCGCCAATCGCTCATGCATGGCATCACGAGTGTTCGTGATCTCGGCTCTTCGCTCGAGGACATCGTCGCGATCAAGGAGCGGATCAACTCGGGCGCACTCGTCGGCCCGACGATCTACTCGAGCGGCCCGTTCCTCCAGCACGCGCCATATCCCGGCACCGAGGCGTTTCGCTGGGGGGTGAACGGCCCCGACGACGCGCGCGCCAAGGTGCGCAAGCTCGCCGCGGCCGGGATGAACGTCATCAAGCTCATCGACCAGGACGAGATGACGATGGACGAAGTGCGCGCCGTCGTGGAGGAGGCGCATAAGTTCAAGCTCCCCGTCGTCGCGCACGCGCACCGCCCGGAGGAGATTCGGCGCGGCCTCGCCGCGGGCGTGGACGACTTCGAGCACACCGGGCTCGCCACCGCGCAGGAGTACCCCGCGGACATCGTGGATGCGCTGCGCGAGCGGTCGGCGCGCGGCAACGTCGCGCCGCTCTTCTGGACGCCAACAATTGACGTGCTCACGAACTTCACCACGCGCCGCGACGCCAGCGAATTCGTGGACGATCCGCAGTGGTACGAGTACCTGCCCGACTCGATCGCCCGGGACGTGCATCGTTCCATCGAGCGTCTCGACACACTCGCCTATTACCGCCAAGTGCCGGCGCGCAAGCCGACGCTGGCCACGAAGTTCCGTCAGCTGCGCGAAAGTGGCGTGCGATTGCTCATCGGCACCGACGGCGGCGTGCCCGCGAACTTTCATGGGTACGCGACACCGCAAGAGATGATCACTTGGGTACGCACCTACGGGATGGACCCGATGGAGACGATACGTGCCGCGACCTTCTGGCCGGCGGTGGCCATGGGAGTCGATCGGCAGGTTGGCACGATCGTGCCGGGTAAAGTGGCGGACATTCTTGCGGTACGCGGCGACGCACTCGAGCAGATCGAGCGCTTGCAGTACCCGGCGATCGTCATTCACCGGGGCGTGCGGTACAGGTAGGTGGTGGCGCCCTACCAGATGAGCCCCAGCATTCGACGGGCGGACCTGTCGGACGCCGAGGCGCTCGCCGCGCTGGCGGCGCGCACCTTTCACGACACCTTCGCCGCCGACAACCGCCCGGAGGACATGGCGGCATTTCTCGCGGCGTCCTTCGGGCCGACTCAGCAGGCGCGGGAGCTGGCCGATCCGGACCTCACCACGCTGCTGGTGGAAATCGGC
>JAKALV010000240.1 GCA_021824055.1 Acidobacteriota bacterium | reverse complement strand
CGGCTTGCGCGTTCCTCAGATCAAACACGGTCGCGTCAGGCGGCGTCGGCGGCGGCATCACGCTGCCCTGCATCGGCGTGTCGAAGTCGCTGGCGGTGCTGTTCAGGAATTCCGCGAGGCTGTCGGGAAAGGCTTCGTGCAGCACGGCCGCTCTCGCCTCTCCGGCGGCGGTGGAATCCTGCAGGCTGAAGAACATCGACGCGACGACGAGGACCGAATCCTCGGGCGTCCAGGGCGCTGGGTGTTTCCGGAGGAGCCGATATTCGAACGGCTCGGCGGCCAGCGCCTCGAGGCCGGCGTTCACGCCTTCGGCGTAGGCCGTGACGAGCGCCCTGTCGCCCGGAGTGGCGGCGGCCAGCACCGCCGCCGCGCGGTGGCGGAACCGATGCAGTCGCGCGCCCTGGTCGGTGGCCAGGGCGGCCCGGCCGAACAGCTCCGACAGTTCGCCCGCGGCCCGGCGACGGGACAGATCCATCTGAAAGAACCGATCCTGCGCGTGCACGAATCCCAAGGCGCGCGCGACGTCGCGGCGGTTGGCGCCCTTGATGGTGGGCATGCCGAGCGCATCGCGATCCACCGACACCGGCGCCGACAAACCTGGCAGGCTTCGGGAACCATCGACTTGCGGCAGGCTGCGACCCAACTGGATCCACGCCCATCCAGCTGTGCCCAGCGCCACCACAACCAACGCGAGGAACAGCCACTTCAATCCGCGGAGCACCCGTCGCATGGACGCATTCTACGTCGGCAATCTCGTACCCGAGGGCATCACACACCATGTCCTGGGTATCAGCTATGCAGACGCTTACAGGCACGTGAAGTGGTTCTCCCGTCTTAACGATCACACGCCTGGGGTGCGCGCGCCGTATTTGTCGAAGAACCGCCGCTCGTCCGCGCGATCGCCGATCAGGATCAACTCGGCGTCGGCCTCGAGCGGCACGTTGATGTCGGGATATGCGGCGTCCGCCCCGGCGCGCCTGACGGCAAACACGTTGCAGCCGGTATCCTCACGCAGGGCGCACTCCGCGATGGGCTTGCCCACGAGCGCGGCGGGCACGGGCACCGCAAACACCTCGACGCCCTCGTCGAGCATGAGCAGATCGCCGCGATGGGCGATGTCGAAGATCGCGGTCGCTTCCATCGGCACGTACGACAGCACCGAGTCCGCGCCGGCGCGGCGCAGCGTCGGCACGTTCTGCTCGGCGGTCGCGCGGCTCACGATGTGCAGAGCGGGAAACGTGGACCGGCAGTACAACGTGAGGTACACGTTCACATCGTCATCATGCGTGGTGATGGCGATGCTGGCGGCGCGGTGAATGCCGGCCGCCTTCAGCACCGCGGGGTCGGTGGCATCGCCGATCAGGTAGCGCGACTGGTCGTCGGAGTTGACGCGATCGAGCGAGCGCTCGATCACCTTGTGCTCGATGCCCGCGGCCGTGAGGTGCCGGGAGGTCGCCCGGCCGACACGGCCGGCGCCGATCACCACGACAAACGCGGGCGGCCGCTCGTAGGATCGGATGCCGCGCTCGTACGCGTCGAGATCGGCCGGCGCGCCCGAGAGCAGCAGCGTCATGTCCTCCGTGATCCGCGTCGACGCGGCCCCCGGCGAGTACGCGCCGTGCTGCCAGACGCCGACCACATTCACGTTGAATCGCTCGCGCAAGCGCGAATCCCGGATCGTCGCGCCAACCAGCGACGTGCCGGCCGCCGACGCCTCGGCGATACGCAGCCCGTCGAGTTCTCCGACCACGTGGGTGCGGCCGCCGCCGTGACCGGCGATCCGTCGCGCCATTTCTCTGCCGACCAGCTCGCCGAGCTGAATGACCTGCTGACCGCCCGCCTGCTTGAACAGGTCAACCGATGTCTCCCACGCCGCGGTGGCTACGATCGGCACCGTCTCGGACGCCTGGCGCACCGTCAGGATGACGGCGGCGTTGGCCATGTCGTCAAGCGTGGTCGCCACGAGCGACGCGTGTGCCACCTGCGCGCGACGATACGTGTCGAGAGAGTCGACGCGGCCCACCATCACACGCACGCCCTGGTCGTGCAACGCCAGCGCGCGCGCCGTGTCGTCAACGATGACCACGTACGGCAGATTGAATTGGACGAGGCGCTCGATCAAGGCGGCTTCCACCGGCCCGTAGTTGGTGAGGATCACGTGGCCGGTGACCGTGGCGGGCAGCCGGCGCGGCGTGCGCGCCGCGTTCCTCGCTTCGAGCCACGGCGCATAGACGAACTGGATCAGCGTGAATGGCAGCAGCACGAAGAGCAGCACCACGCCGGTCGCCAGCACGAGAATCGAAAAGGCGCGCCCAAGATCCGAATGAAACGTGATATCGCCGTACCCGACCGTCGTCATCGTCTGCGCGGTCCAGTAGACGGACGCCATCCAGCTGTACGCGCGGTGCTCGCGCAGCATCAGCACATGGAAGCCGGCGCTGTAGACGGCCACGATGACCGCTGCCAGCAGCAGCAGGAGCGTCAGCGTCCGCGTCTGGCCGGAGGAA
Source organism: Acidobacteriota bacterium (assembly GCA_021824055.1). Lineage (GTDB taxonomy): Bacteria > Acidobacteriota > Vicinamibacteria > Vicinamibacterales > SCN-69-37 > SCUN01. The sequence continues at coordinate 2,758 of JAKALV010000240.1, read as the reverse complement.
CGCCGGGGCGTGTCAGGTTGGGAAGATCGTGTCTTGACGGGCGTCATGGCCGACAAATGCCTCTGCGCATCATGTCACGCCCGATTCCCCGATCCTCGATTCCCCGATTCCCCGATTCCCCGATTCCCCGATTCCCCGATCCTCGATTGCCGATTGCCCGATTGCCCGATTGCGACTACTCTCCCCATCGGAGTAGTCGCGATGAAGCTTCGCTCAGTGTTCGTGCTCGGTCTTGTGGGATTCCTCGCCATTCAGTCGGCCAGCGTGCTCACGCAGACGCCGACCGCAACAGCCGCGCGCCAGGTGCCGCCGCGCGGCATTCGCCGTGACGTGCCGCTGACCAATCAGATCAAGCGCGCGATGGCCGCCGGCACGCGGGACTTCACGGGCAGGCCCGGACCAGACTACTGGCAGACGAAGACCGATTACACGATCAACGTGAAGCTCTCGCCGGAAACGGACACGCTGTGGGGCACGGAAACGATCGCGCTGGCCAACAACGGTCCGGACGACATGCGCGAGGTCGTCTTCCGGCTCGACCACAACATCTTCCGCGCGAACGCGCCGCATAACCCCGCATCGATGCCCGCTGAAACCACCGACGGCATGGTGGTGACACGCCTGGTCGTCAACGGCGAAGACGTGGACCTCAAGGCCGCGCCCGCCGGAGGCGGACGTGGCGCGCGTGGTGGCGGACGCGGCGCTGCTGGCGCGCCGGGCGCGCCGGCAAAGAGCTATGCGACCGGGCTGGATCAAACGGTCGCGCGCGTCACGCTCGCGAAACCGATTCCGTCGAAAGCCACGGCGACGCTCGAGATCAGCTGGCACACGAAGCTGCCGGGCGGCCCGAACGGTCGCGGGCATCGCATGACACAGCGGTACGACGACACGTTGTTCCAGCCGACGCAGTGGTATCCGCGCATCGCGAAGTACGACGACCTGCGCGGCTGGGACACCACGCCCTACATGGGGCCGTCGGAGTTCTACAACAACTTCGGCCGCTTCGACGTGTCGATGAACGTGCCGGCCGGCTGGATCGTCAGCGGCACGGGCGTGCTCCAGAATCCGCAGGATGTCCTGACGCCGAAGGCGCGCGAGCGCCTGACCCATGTGCTCGAGTCCGACGCGGTCACCACCATCGTCGGTCCCGATGAAGTCGGCTCCGGTGTGTCCACACAGGCGGGCGCGCCGAGCGCCGAAGGCAACCGCCTCGTGTGGCGCCACGTGGCCGACAACGTCAACGACTTCGCGTGGGCCACGGCGAAGAACTTTATCTGGACGGCGACGCGAGCCACGATCCCGGGCAAAGGCCCCGTGCCGGTTTACATGGTCTATCAACCGGAGCGCGCAGCCCTCTACACGAACGCGGGCGCGATCGGCCGCCACGCGCTCGAGTTCTACTCGAAGCTGTGGGCGCCGTATCCATTTCCGCAACTGACCATTCAGGACGGTCCGGATTCCGGCATGGAATACCCGATGGTGATCAACTCCAACCAGGGTGCGGCCGATCACGAGACCGGGCACCAGTGGTGGCCGATGACGGTCGGCAACAACGAGACGTGGTACGGCTGGATGGACGAAGGCTTCAATCAGTACATGAACGTCCTGTCGAACGCCGACGCGCGCGGCGCCGCGCCGAACCTCAACGGCCTCGGCCAGAGCTACGGCAACATGAGCGGCACGGAAACCGAAGCGCCGATGATGTGGATCGCCAACGACGCCGGCACGGGCTACGGCTACCAGACCTACTCGAAAGCGCCGCTGATGCTCAGCATGCTCGGCGGCATCGTGCCTGGTGGCGACGCGGCCGTGCAGCACGCGCAGAGCGAATACACCAAGGCGTGGGCGTTCAAGCATCCGTCGCCATGGGATTACATGTTCTTCATGAGCAACCAGCTGAAGCAGGATCTCGGCTGGTTCTGGTACTACTGGCTGTGGACGACCGACGCGGTGGACGGATCGATCGACAGCGTCACCACCGCCGGCAGCAGGACCAGTGTGACGGTGAAGCAGGACGGCCAGATGCCGTCGCCGGTCATTCTCGAGTTCAAGCTGGCGAAGGGCGCGGCCATCAAGCCGGCAGCGGGGCCATCACCGCGGACCGAAATGAAGGACGCCGACACGATGGTCGCGACATGGCCGGTGGACGTGTGGTTCAACGGCAGCCGCACGTTCACGGCCACGGTCGACACGGGCGGCCGCAAGGTCGAGAGCGTGATGTTCGATCCCGGCTGCCGCTTCCCGGATCACGATCCATCGAACAACGCGTGGCCGAAGGGCGCGCGCGCGGGCAACTGCCGGTAGATCACGGTCGCACACCTCCACGTTCTTCGCGTCCTTCACGGTGTGAAGATCTCCGCGCCTACGGCGTGCCGCCTTCAACAATCACCCGGAGCCGCGCGGCGTCGAGATTTCCGCCCGACATGATCGCCACGACACGCTGACCGCGGTGGCGATCGCGCAACTTCTGCGCGGCGGCGAGGGCCGCCGCGCCGGCGCCTTCGGCGAGATTGTGCGTGGCGCGAAGCGCCATGCGAACACCGTCGGCCAGCTCGTCTTCGCCGAGCAGCACGAAGTCGTCGAGGTGGCGCTTCATCAGATCGAAGGTCAGATCGAAGGTCACGCGCGTGGCGATGCCTTCCGCGAAGGTATTGGCCGACGCGCCGACCACTCGCAGAGGTCCGCGCCAGGAGCGCGCCACCGCGTCCGCGTTCTCCGCGCCGACGCCGATGATGCGCGCCGTTGAGCCGAGCGCGTT
>JAKALV010000239.1 GCA_021824055.1 Acidobacteriota bacterium | reverse complement strand
TCAACGTCGCTGCCGGGAGGCAGCAGCGCGCGTACGCGCGCGATGGCCAGCCGGATGTCGCCGCCGATCGCGCGCAGATGGTTGTCCTTGATCAGCGCCGCCGATGCCAGATCCATGCGGTGATTCGTGCCGCCGCCGGCCTGGACCGCCGCCTTCTCGAGCGCGCGCCAGCCGGGCGTAGTCTTGCGCGTATCGAGGATCCGCGCGCGGGTCCCGCGCACCGCATCCACGTACCGCCCGGTCACCGTGGCAATGCCCGAGAGATGCTGAATGAAGTTCAGCGCCACCCGCTCGCCCGACAGGAGCGCCCGCGCGGCGCCGGTCACCACGAGCACGGTGTCTCCGGCAGCCACGCGTGATCCGTCGGACGCGACGATATCGACGTCGCAGTCCGGATCGAGCATCCGGAACACCGCGACGACGCACGCCGTGCCGGCCACAACACCGTCCTGCCGCGCGCGCAGCGACGCGCGCGCGCTGAGGTCAGCCGGCACCGTGGCGAGGGTCGTCACATCACGGAACGCGGCGTCCTCGTCGAGCGCCGCGCGCAGGAGCGACTCGATCATCGGGTTGAGGTCGCCTCGAGCACGGCGGCGGCCGGCGGTCCGCCGATCGACACCATCCGCTCGATGGCGAGCCGCGCGCGCGACGCGATGGGCTCGGGTACGACGATCCGGTGGGTCATGGTCTCGAGCGAGCGCCGCACGGACGCGAGCGTCGTGAGCTTCATGTACGAGCACTCGGCGTGGTCGCTGGCCGCGGTGAACGTCTTGGACGGATGCAGGAGCCGCAGCCGGTGGAGGATGCCGGTCTCGGTGGCCACGATGAAGCGACGAGCGCGCGATTCGGCCGGCCGCCGCATCATGCCCTCGGTCGAGAGCACGTGCGCGCCATCGCTCCGGACCGCGCCGGCCGACATCGCCTCGACCACGTTGGTCGCGCAGCCGCACTCGGGATGGATCAGCAATTCGGCATCAGGTTGCGCGGCGCGCTGCCGCTCGAGCGACTGCGGTGTGATGCCGGCGTGCACGTGACACTCGCCCATCCACACGTGAATGTTGGTCCGGCCCGTCACGCGGCGCACGTGCGCGCCGAGAAAGACATCCGGCAGAAACAGAATCTCGCGATGCGCCGGAATGGCGTTGACCACATCGACGGCGTTGCCCGACGTACAGCAGTAGTCGCTTTCCGCCTTCACCTCGGCCGACGTGTTGACGTACGCCACGACCACGGCGCCGGGATGCTCGCGCTTCCACCGCCGGAGATCATCGGCCGTGATGGTGTCGGCCAGCGAACAGCCGGCGCCGGCTTCGGGCAGCAGAATCGTCTTCCGGGGCGACAGGATCGCCGCGGTCTCGGCCATGAAATGCACGCCGCAGAACACGATCGTGCCGGCGTCGGTCCGCGCGGCCTCGCGGCTGAGCGCCAGCGAGTCGCCCACGACGTCGGCGACGTCCTGCACTTCCGGGCGCTGATAGTTGTGCGCGAGGATCACCGCGTTCCGGCGCTTCGCCAGTTCGCGGATCCGGGTAACTTCCATTCCCTATGATGTCCCGGCCCGGTGCGCGGCGCCAAGCGGGGAGGCCGCAGGAGATAATGTCCGCCGAGGAGTTGACCGATGGCCCGGCGAATTCTGATGTGCGGCGCACTGGCAGTCACTGTCTTCCTGAGTTCGCCCGCCCTGGGAGACCGCACCGCGCGCACGGGCAATACGAGCATGGCCTGATCGTCGACTCGATGCTGGCCACGATCAAGCGGCTCGACACACCCGGTACGAGCCGCTCTTCCGGCAGCATCATGTGCGGATGACGCTCACCGGCCACGAGCACTTCTACGAACACTGGGTCGAGCGGTACCAGGACGCGACAGGCACGCATCGCATGGACCACATCGTGACCGGCGGTGGCGGCGCGCCGCTCTACAGCTATCAGGGCGAGCCGTCGACGCGGGACCTCATCGCGGCCGGCGTCGACGGCGACAACATCCAGCTGGAAGTGATCGGCGTGGACTGGGGCCGGGGGTTCGCGCCGTATCGCAGCGCGAAGTTGCAGCTCGGCGACGGCGGCCGGTGATCGGCCGTCTACCGGTCCACCAGCATCCCATCGTCTGACGGCGCCTGAGCGATCTCCCATCGGTTGCCGTCCGGATCTGTGACGAGGAAGCTCGTCTCTCCCCACGGATGTGCTTTCGGCGGGCCGCTCAACTCGATGCCGGCATGGGTCATGCCGGCGAGCGTCCGATACGTCGCCTCGACGTCGGACACCGTCACGCCGAACGCGGCGGCCGCCCGATCGGCCGATGCGCGAAAGCTGGCCGCCGACGCGCCGACGGGTTTGAAGAAGGCGACGCGAAATCGCGACGGCAACACAAAGTCCACGAACATGTCGTTCTCGAACGTCGCCGTCACGCCGAAGGCGTCACGAAAGAACGCCGCGATGCGTGGCACGTCGTCCGAGGCGAGCAGGAGGTGCGAACAGGTCAGGAGCATGCGGGGCAGGTTAGAGCGTTTTGGGTTTCCGTGAAAGACGGCAGCGTATACTCCGAACCGCACGATTGCCGGAGGCCCGATATGCGCGTTCTCTCTGCCCGACGATTCGTTCTGCTCGCCTCGATCGCAGTGGCCGTCACCACGCTGACCGTCAGCGGCTCCGCTCAGCAGAGCGGCGCCGCTGCCGCGCCGCCGTTCGGCAGCTTGAAATGGCGCAGCATCGGGCCCGTGAACACCAGTGGCCGCATCGACGATTTCGCGGTCGCGCGCGTGCCCGGACAGCCGGACGCGATCTACGTCGCCACCGCGAGTGGCGGCATATTCAAGAGCACGAACGCCGGCACGTCGTGGTCGCCCGTGTTCGATGGCGTCAACGCGATGCAGTCGATCGGCGACGTGACCGTGGCGACGTCGAGCCCGAACACGGTCTGGGCCGGCACGGGCGAAGCGAACAACCGCCAGAGTTCGTCGTGGGGCGACGGCGTCTACAAGTCCACCGACGCCGGCAAGACATGGGCGAACATGGGCCTCAAAGACACCAAGCACATCGGGCGCATCGTCATCGATCCGCGCAGCGCTAACGTCGTCTATGTGGCGGCGGGCGGGCACTTGTGGGGACCGAATGCGGAGCGCGGCGTGTTCAAGACCGTCGATGGCGGCACGACGTGGAAGAAAGTGCTCTTCGTCGATGAACACACGGGCGCGACCGATCTGGTGATCGACCCGAAGAATCCGAAGGTGCTGTTCGCGGCGATGTACCAGCGCGAGCGCACGTCGTGGGGCTTCAACGGCGGCGGTCCCGGCAGCGGCATCTACAAGTCCGTGGACGCCGGCGCCACGTGGAAGAAGCTGACGAAGGGATTGCCGGCCGGCGACAAGGGCCGCATCGGGCTCGACATCTTCCCGGCGGACCCGAAGGTCGTCTTTGCCACGGTCGAAGCGAAGGACGGCGGCGTGTTCCGCAGCCTCAACGCCGGCGAGACGTGGGAAGCCGTGGCCAAGACCAACGTTCGCCCGAGCTACTACAGCCAGATCCGCGTGGACCCGAAGGATCGCAATCGCGTGTACACGCTCGGTTCGAACCGCGGCTTCTACGTGTCGAATGACGGCGGCAAGACGTTCGTCGACACCGGCGTGACCGGCGTCCACGGCGAGGACCACGCGCTGTGGATCGATCCCGACAATACGAATCACCTGATCATCGGCGGCGACGGCGGCGTGTCGATCTCGTGGGATCGCGGCGTGACGTGGGACTTCCGCATGAACATGCCCATCGGGCAGTTCTACGAAATCGACGTGGACAACAAGATCCCCTTCACCGTGTGCGGCGGCCTGCAGGACAACGGCGAGTGGTGCGTGCCGAGCGCGGTGCGCGATCGCAACGGCATCGCCGCGAAAGACGCGTGGAACATCGGCGGCGGTGACGGCTTCTACGTGAAGATCGATCCGTCCGACGAGAACTTCGCCTACGCCGAGTCGCAGAACGGCGCGGCCTCGCGCGTCAATCTGAAGACGATGGAGCGGACGTCGATCCGGCCGTCGATGCCGGGCGGTCCGGCCGCGCCCGGCCAGGGCCTGCGCTGGAACTGGGACGCGCCGATTGAAGTGTCCAAGGCGGATCCCCGGACGATCTACATGGGCGCGCAAATGCTGTTCCGGTCGCACGACCAGGGCCGGACGTGGACCGCCATCAGCGGCGACCTGACCGGCGGCGTCGATCATCCGGCCGGCACCGAAGCGCCGCCCGCCGACGCGCTGTCGCGCAATGACGGCACGTCGCCGTTCGCCTCGCTGACGTCGATCAGCGAATCGCCGCTCGACGCGCGCGTGATCTACGTGGGCACGCAGGACGGCAACGTGCAGATCACGCGTGACGGCGGCAAGACCTGGACGAACCTCACGGGCAGGTTTTCCGGCGTGCCGAAGTACACCTACGTCAGCACGGTGCTGGCGTCGCAGCATGCGCCCGGACGCGCCTACGTGACGTTCGACGGCCACTACGGCGACGACTACCTGCCGTACCTCTTCGCCACTGAGGACTTCGGCCAGACGTGGAAGAACATCGGCGTCGCGACGAGCTCCATCAACCGCGTGCGCGAACATCCACGCAACCCGAACGTGCTCGTGGTCGGCACCGAGAAGGGCGCGTTCTTCACCAACGACGGCGGCCGCTCGTGGTTCCCGCTGTCGCTTCACGGCAACTTCCCCACGGTCTCGGTGGACGACATCGTGATTCATCCGCGCGACAACGCGCTCGTGCTCGGCACGCACGGCCGCGGCATCTGGATCCTCGACGACATGGGGCCGCTCGAGCTGTCGGCCGACACCATGAGCGGCGAGGCGGCGCTCGCCCCGATCGCGCCGGCGCGGCAGATCATCACCAACTCGCCGCAGGCCTGGTTCGGCACGGGCACGTTCTTCGCGCCGAATCCGGATTTCGGTGCCGGCATCAATTACTACCTGCGCACCGCCAAGGACGCGCCCGTTCGAATCGAGATCAGCGACCGGTTCGGCAACGTGGTACGAACGCTGCAGGGTCCGTCGGCCGCCGGCATCAATCACGCCGCGTGGGATCTGCGCGGCGCGCCGCCCGCGGCGACAGGCGATGCAGGAGGCGCAGGACGCGCTGCCGGTGCCGGGCGCGGCGCGGGTGCAGGCGCCCCAGGACGCGGGCGTGGCGGTGTGCCGCTCGGGCCGCTGGTGACGCCGGGCACGTACATCGTCACCATCACGGTGCCGGGTGTGGCGCAGCCGCTCACAGGTGAAGTGAAAGTTGAGGCGGATCCGCTGGCG
>JAKALV010000238.1 GCA_021824055.1 Acidobacteriota bacterium | reverse complement strand
CCGAACGCGACAGGCCATGGTCATCTTCATCCCGCCCGGCAGCACCATGGACCCGACGCGGGATCCGAAGTTCTATGACGGGACGTGGGAATATCTGGCAGGGGTAGGGATACCTACAATCTAGGGTGCGATCAGGTGCGGACCGGGTAGCGGGTTCCCGCGTCGGACCCGATCGCTGCCCTGAAAACGCTCGTTCCATCGCCGTGGCCCTGGCATCCCGCTTGCTCTTGGGCTGGGCGTGAAGGTTCGCGAGCTTGAGAGCAGGCTCCATCAAGACGGCTGGCGTTGGATCCGGACGACGGGCGGGCACCGGCACTTCGTGCATCCAGAGAAGCCGGGCTTGGTCACTGTCGCCGGCCAACGGAGCGCCGACGTGCCAATGGGCACGCTGCGGAGTATCTTCAGACAAGCTGGTTTAGACTGGAGCCACCGACAGCCATGAAGTACGCAGTCCTGATCGAGCGCGGTCCTACGAGCTTCGGCGCCACCGTTCCGGATCTGCCCGGATGCATCGCGGTGGCTGAGAGCCGCGAGGAAGTGGAACGGCTGATCGAAGAGGCCATCGCTGGCCATATCGCGGTGCTGAAAGAACTGGGACACCCGGTGCCGGAACCCCTGACGCAGGCCACAACGATCGACGTGAAGACGAGCGCTTAGCTGCAAACGTGCGATCGGGACGCTGCTATGGCCCGACGACGACCGTGAATCCGCTCGCGAGTTTCCGCGGCGCGACCTTCACGTGCAGCACGCCCTTCCGATCGGTCGCATCGTAGTACCAGCCTTCAGTCGCTGCCGCGAAGTCCGCTTTGACTCTGTCGAGTGCCTGGCGCGCAGACATTCCCGCCGGCGCGACGATCTCCGCCAGTGCCTTGCTGTCCAGCGTGACCTTCGCGGGCCTTGTCGTGACGTGCATCTCCACACCGTAGCCGCGCTGCACGGGCATGCCATCGCAGGTGCCGTGGGCGGCGCCAACCCTCAACGTAATCTGATCGCCGGGCGCGTCGGGCGTCACCGGCGCGTTCATGTCGATCACCGTGCGCGCAAACGCGCCGGTCTTGTACTTCTGCGTGGTCCCATCGTCCTCATACAGGTTGAATGACGACTTGCCGGACGGATACACGTCGAGCGTGACCGGGTCGAACGGCTTCTGTCCGTCGTACAGCATCTCCGGATACATCGGGATGATCGCGCCGGCCTTGATGAACATCGGCAGCTTGTCCAACGGGGCCGCGTAGCCGCTCGGCGTGGTCGAGCCGTTGAACTCGGTGCCGTCCCAGTAGTCGATCCAGCGGCCGTCCGGCAGGTAGATGTCGTTGCGAATCGGCGAGTCCTCGTAGACGGGGGCCACCAGGATCGATGGTCCGGTCATGAACTGATACTGCGTGCGCTTGCTCCACGTCGTGGGGTCACTCGGGACCTCGAGCACCATCGCGCGATTGGTCGGCGTGCCCGTGTCGTACGCTTCGCGCGACAGGGTGTACATGTTCGGGCACCAGCCAGAGCCGGAAGATATCGTCGCGGAGCGTGATGCTGCGCGCCCGTGGAACCGCTGCGCCACCCTGTCGGCCGCCGCCTTGCGAATAGACCGTGGCGGTCAGCAGGCTCGTGGCCACGACGAGAGCCGTGAGGGTCAGTTGCATGGGCGGAAGTCTACACCGCGACAGAAAAATGGCCACCCCGCGCGAAGCGAAGTGGCCATCCGAACACGGAAACGCTCTTACCAGCGCGGCTCGCGGCCACGCTGCTTGCCGCCACCGCCGCCGGCGCCGGAGAACTCCGGCTTCGGACGCGCTTCGTTCACGGCGAGGGCGCGGCCGCCGATCGGATGCTCGTTGAGCATCTTGATCGCGTTCTGCGCTTCGGCGTCCGTCACCATTTCGATGAACGCAAAGCCGCGCGGCTGGCCGGTCTGGCCATCACGCACCACTTTGACCGATTCCACGGCGCCCGCGGTCTCGAACAGCGTCTGCAACTCGGCTTCGCCGGTGGAGTAGGGGAAATTGCCAACGTAGAGTTTCTTGCCCATGATTGTCTTCTCTTCTGTCGCCAAGCGACCGCGCGGCCGCCAGGCGGCGCGCGCAAGCCAGTGCCCCACATGGGCGGCTGGGTGTTGATGGTTTACTCGTTGCTAGGCGGGGCTAGAAGAGGGGCGGATCCGGGACCCGCAGAACTCGAAAGGCAGCACACAGCACAGGGCACACGCACCGATTACATCCCGACAGTATCACGACCCGAAGTGGGCCGGATGCGCGGCTCGGCCTCTTAATCCCCAGTTCATGTTCCGTAAATGTCCCCCATCGTCAAATCAGATGGAAGCACACTCATCCGTCAGCGGGGAGCCATGAAGACGATTGGCAAGACGCTCGTAGTCGTGATGTCCATCAGCGCCGGGGTGGCGGCATTTCGCTCCCACTGGGACCGGCCGGTCGTGCCAACGGTCTCCCGCGCGCTGGTGGCCAAAGGGGATGTGGTGCAGGTTGTGACGGCCACGGGGACGCTCGCCCCCGTGCGCTCCGTGGCCGTCGGTAGTCAGGTGTCCGGCATCGTCACGCAGTTGCGCGTGGATTACAACGCCGTCGTGACGAAGGGCGAGGTGCTGGCCGAGATCGATTCCGAGAAAGCCAGGACGCAGCTCGAATCGGCCGAGGCGTCGCTCAGCCAGGCGAAAAGCGCGCGGGACTCCGACACGGCGGTCCTCGAGAACGACACGCGAAATCGCGACCGCACCGAGACGCTCTTCGCCGACCACCAGGCGACCCTCGAGGACAAGCAGAACGCGGAGGTCTCGGTCGAGCAGGACAAGGCGCGGTTGGAGCAGGACCGGGAACTGGTTGCGACCGCCAACAGCAATATCGAGCAGGCCCGGGTGGCGGTCGAGCACTGCACCATCACGTCGCCGATCGACGGCGTCGTCGTGGCGCGCGACGTGGACCAGGGCCAGACGGTCAACGCGAGCGTGACATCGCCGACAATCTACGAGTTGGCCAGCGACTTGACGTCGCTGCGGCTGGCGGCGGCCATCGACGAAGCGGACGTGTCCGCGGTGCGCGCCGGCCAGACCGCGCGCTTTACCGTGGAAGCTTATCCGGGCCGCACCTTTTACGGCACGGTCCGCGAAGTGCGGCTCAACGCTTCCAGCGTCAACAACGTCGTGACCTACCAGACGATGCTCGACGTGAGGAATCAGGATCTGCGGTTGAGGCCGGGCATGACGGCGCGCATCACGCTCGAGGTCAATCGCGCCAACGACGTGCTCCGCGTGCCGGTCGTGGCCCTGCGATTCCGTCCGGCGGCCGACGCGGTGCAGGCGTTCCCGGACACGGTGCTGCCCGCGGTTTCGCGGGCGGCCACGATCGCGGCTGGAGGCACCGGCGCGGTGTGGCGCGTGGATCAGCAGCGCCTCGTGCGCGTGCCGGTGAAGCTGGGCCTCACCGATGGCACGTGGGTGGAAGTCACCGCCGGCGATGTGAAGGAAGGCGACAGCGTGATCACGGCCATTACGAGTCCCGATGCGCCGGGCGCGCGCGGGCCGGCGGGCGCGCGCAATCCATTTGCGCCGAGGCCGAGGTTCCGCGGACGCTTCTGAAAGTCTGGACGCGGCAGGCGTCTTCGCGGGGCGGCTCAAATAAGACTACGCTAGCTGGATGGCCCGCCTGTTCGAGCCGCTGACGCTGCGCGGTCTGACGCTCACCAATCGTATTCTTGTCTCCCCGATGTGCCAGTACTCGAGCATGGACGGCTTCGCCAATGACTGGCATCTCGTGCACCTTGGCGCGCGCGCCGTCGGCGGCGCCGCGCTCGTGTTTACCGAGGCCACGGCGGTGGCGCCCGAGGGCCGCATCAGTCCCGCCGACCTCGGCATCTACCACGACGCGCATGTCGACATGCTCCGCCGCATTGTCCGATTCGTGCACGACCAAGGCAGCGCCGCCGGCATCCAGCTCGCTCACGCGGGACGGAAGGCCAGCACCGACCCGCCCTGGCGAGGCGGCCTGAAAGTTGATCCGGACGCCGGCGGGTGGGAAGCCGTGGGTCCGACCGACGCGCCATTTGACGCGAAGTATCCCGTGCCGCGTGCGCTGACGACGGGCGAGATTGCGGATGTCGTAGCGGCGTTTCGCAAGGCGGCCGTGCGCGCGCTCGATGCCGGGTTTGACGTGGCCGAGATCCACGCCGCGCATGGCTACCTGATTCACGAGTTCCTGTCGCCGCTGTCGAACACGCGCACGGATCACTACGGCGGTTCATTCGACAACCGCGCGCGGTTGCTGCGCGAGGTCGTAAGCGCCGTCCGGCAGGTGTGGCCCGACCGGCAGCCGGTGTTCGTGCGGATCTCAGCCACCGACTGGGCGCCAGGCGGTTGGGACATCGATGAGTCCATCGCGCTCGCCAGGCAACTCGCGCCGCTCGGCGTGGATCTGATCGACTGTTCGTCCGGTGGCAACGTGGCCACCGCGAAGATTCCGGTGGGGCCGGGCTATCAGGTGCCGTTCGCCGCGCGCGTGAGAAACGAAGGCGGCGTCGCGACCGGCGCCGTGGGATTGCTCACGGCGCCCGCGCAGGCCGATGCGATCATCCGCGAGGGGCAGGCCGACTGCGTGCTGCTGGCGCGCGAGATGCTGCGCGACCCGTACTGGCCGCTGCACGCCGCGAAGGAACTGGGCGCGGCGATGTCGTGGCCGAAGCAGTACCTGCGGGCCGCGGCGCCGGGCACGGCTGCGCGCGCGAGCCGGTAGGCGGAACGCGCCCCGGATGATTGATCCCTTCGTCCCTCTGCCCGCTCACTTTCGGCATCCGAGCCGCCTCCACGGGCAGGCACACGTGGCCCGCGTGATGGTGCACGCGCTGCGAGTGATCGAGGCGACCGGATGGGAACACGAGGCCGCGCGACTATGGGCGGCCGTGTACCTGCACGATCTCGAGCGCACGCACGACGGCGCGTGCCGCCGGCACGGCGCCGATGCGGTCGCCAGATGGCAGACGCAGCCCGCGCTGCAACTGCACATCATGAGCGGTGGGATACGGCCCGAGGATCGCGATGCGATCGCGCTTGCGGTGGGGCTGCACTGCCTGCCCGACTCAGAGATGCCGCCGCGCGATCATCCGGACTGGCCCCTCGTGGCGCTCTTGAAGGATGCCGACGGTCTCGATCGCGTCCGCCTCGGCGACCTGGATCCGTCGTACCTGCGCTTGCCGCAGTCGCGCGAGATGGTCGCGTTCGCGCGCCAGTTGTTCGATGCCACCGACGGCGAGATTCCCGACGGCGAGGACCACTTCGCCGAGCTGACGTGCGCGGCCGCCGATATT
>JAKALV010000237.1 GCA_021824055.1 Acidobacteriota bacterium | reverse complement strand
GCGGGCCGTTCAAGGGATCAACGACGTCGCCGGTTGTGCTGGTCGAATATTCCGACTATGAATGCCCGTACTGCATCCGGCACTTCACGCAGGTGATGCCCCAAATCGAGGCGGCGTACATCCAGACAAACCGGATCCGCTACGCCTTCCGTGACTTCCCCATCGACCAGCTGCATCCCGAGTCGATTCGCGCGCACGTCGCGGCGCATTGCGCGGCCGAGCAGGGCAAGTTCTGGAATCTGCACCCGCGTCTGTTCAGCAAGGCGGGCTCGCACACGCCGGCCGAACTGCAGTCTGTGGCGCAACAGGCGGGGCTGAACATGAGCGCGTTCTCCGCGTGCGTGGCGGCCGACAAGTACTCCGCGGCGATTCGCCAGTCCACCGCGTTCGCGATCTCGATGGGCGCCGAAGGCACGCCGTTCTTCCTCGTCGGCCTGATCGACGGCAACAACCAGATGAAGCCGCTGACGAAACTGCCGGGCGCGTATCCGTTCGAGCAGTTCCAGCAGGCGATCGACGCGGCGCTGGGACAAAAACAGAACTGAGGCTTCGCACTGCCGGCGTTGTGGAGTGAAAGGACGCCACAGGCGTTGTGGAGTGCAAAGACACTTCAGGCTTCGTGGGAGCTTCGCTTCCTCGGTTGTGGATACCGCGTCGGGCTAGCTTCGGCTTGTGTGTACGTAGGCCGGCCTGCTCTCCAGGGCCGGCTCTTTCAAAGCGGCTTGACCCGCGCTAAACGATGACCTTTTCGGGCGTAGACAGCCATCGATACCGCATCCTTCGGCCGTGCCTTCAGCACCGCTCTGTCTTCGGTCACGAGCAGAGCCCCAAGCGCCTGGGCCAGTGCGACGAGCTCGCAGTCATAGGCCGACAGCGTGGAGCTTCCGACGAGCGCCAGGACGTCCGCACTCTCAACCAGGTGTTCGTTGCCTTCGAGTTCCTGCTCGACCCGGGCCATGACCTGGCCCGCCTGCTTCGCCGTCAGGCTCCCGTTCCGCATGTAACCAGCCAGGATGCTGCGCATTTCCGATCGCCACAGCAACGGCACGTGCCAGTCATCGTCCTTCAATCGAACCGCCTGCGCGCGCGGCGTCTGGGCGGTATTGAGCCAGCAGTACGCAATGACGTTGCTGTCGACGACGATCACGCGCGGCCGCGGGATTTGAAGGCGGCCATCAGACGATGGTTGACCTTGGGAAGGGCCGCGGTAAATGCGCGGAGGTTCGCGGAGTAGGCGTCAGGATCCTCGCTCTTCTGAGACACACCCGCTTCCAGCCGGGCCAGGATTTCGCTGTTGAGGCTGCGGCGATGGCGTTCGGCGCTCCGCTTGAGGCGCGCATGGAGCGCGCCCGTGCGAACCGGGCGACAGACCTTCTATAAAGAGCTCTGTCCGACCCACACTGACGGTTGAATCTGGTGCATAGCCCGGACATCGATCTGGGTCACACCGCGCTGCTCCATGCACAGCTCCACGTGAGCCGTGAACGACAGGGGCCAGTCCCACCATTCACCAGTGATAGATTTCCCTATTATGCGACTCCGAACACTCCTCGTGCGTGTCGTCCTGGCGGCTGCGGTGGTCTTGGCTGCGGGACAGGCGTGGGCGCAACCGCGGCGCGCGGCTCAACCCCAGAGAGCGCCGGCACCCGCGTCCGCGTACGTCCCGCCGACGGGCGCATGGGAACACCGTACGCCAGCAGAGGCGGGCCTGGATGCCGCGAAGATCGCCGAGGCCGTCGCCTTCGCCCAGCAGCGCGAGAGCAAGACGCCGCGCGATCTCGCCGTCGCGCACTACCTCCAGCAGGCGCGCGAACCGTACGACGCGCCGGTCGGGCCGTTCAAGGAACGCGGCCCTGCCGCCGGCCTCATCGTCCATAAGGGCTACATCGTCGCTCAGTGGGGCGATCCCACGCGTGTCGACATGACATTCAGCGCCACCAAGAGCTTCGTCTCAACCGTCGTCGGCCTCGCGTTCGACCGCGGACTGCTCAAAGATGTGCATGAACCCGTGTCGGTCGCGGTGCCGATCCCGGAGTTCGCCTCGGCACACAACGCGACGATCACGTGGGATCACCTCCTGCGGCAGACCAGCGACTGGGAAGGCACACTTTGGGGTAAGCCCGACTGGGCCGATCGTCCAGAGGGCGAGCCCTCGACCTGGATGACGCGCACGCGCAACACGCCGGGGACGGTCTACAAGTACAACGACGTGCGCGTGAACGTGCTCGCGCTGGCTGCGCTGCACGTGTGGCGGCGTCCGCTGCCGCAGGTGCTGCGCGAACTGATCATGGATCCGATCGGCGCGTCGCGCTCGTGGCAGTGGTACGGCTACGACAACTCGTGGGTGAACCTCGACGGCGTGATGGTGCAGTCGGTCAGCGGCGGAGGCCACTGGGGCGGCGGGATGTTCATCAACGCCGAAGACATGGCGCGCTTCGGACTGCTGACGTTGCGCAATGGGAAGTGGGGCGACCGTCAGCTACTGTCGGAGCAGTGGATCCGGCAGGCGCGGACGCCGGGCAGCGCGAACCCGCTGTACGGCTATATGAACTACTTCCTCAACACCGATCGCAAGGCGATGCCGAGCGCGCCGGCCGAGAGCTGGCACCACCTCGGCAACGGGACCAACATGATCTACTGCGATCCGGTGAACGACCTCGTCATCGTCGCGCGCTGGATCGAGCGCGACGCCATGGACGGCCTCGTGCAGCGCGTGATTGCCGCGAAGAGTCGGTAATCCCGCCTCACGGCGATAGATCGCGTGCCACCACAAGTGCGCGCAGAGTGCCGCAAAGAGTGGTCGCGAGATCGTCTGCGACACGGGCGCGTTGGCGTAGCAGGGCGCCTGGATCAGATCTTCGCGAGACGACATGGCGGCATATCATGTCGTGCATGACTTCTGTTGAGCGGGTCGAGGCCGCCCTCGCAGCCATCGCCAGGGACAACGCGCGGACCAACGCCTTCATCCGCATCGACGCCGAAGGGGCTCGGATACAGGCGCGTCAGGCGGACGACGAGCAGCGAAGAGGCATCGATCGCGGCCCGCTCCACGGTCTGCCCATCTCCATCAAGGATCTGATCGACATCGCGGGCCAGCCGACCACGGCCGGGTCGCAGGTGCTGGCCGACAACATCGCCGCCACCGACGCGCCGGTGATCACGCGCCTGCGCGAAGCCGGCGCGGTGCTGATCGGCAAGACCAACCTGCACGAGTTCGCGCTCGGCACCACGTGTGAAGATTCGGGCTTCGGCCCCGTCCGCCATCCGCTCGATCCCGCGCGCTCGCCCGGCGGCTCGAGCGGCGGATCCGCCGTGGCCGTCGCCACCGGCATGAGCGCGATGTCCGTGGGCACCGACACCGGCGGCTCGATTCGCATTCCAAGCTCGGTGTGCGGGCTGGTTGGCCTCAAGCCGTCGCTGCATGATGTGCCCACCGCCGGCGTCGTGCCGCTCAGCACCACGTTCGATCATGTCGGCCCGCTCGCGCGCACCGTGTCCGACGCGGCGGCGCTCTGGCGCGTGCTGGCGGCCCGCCCGCGCGACATCGTGGCGCCGCCCGATGTGCGCTGGCTGCGCCTCGCGGTGCTCGACGGTCACTTCCTCACACCGCTCGAACCGGCGGTGCGCGACGCGTTCGAGCGCACCGTTGCAGCGCTCCGCAACGCCGGGGCGACCATTGAGACGCGGTCGCTGGCGGCAACGTCGACCATTCTCGACGTGTACGTGCGCGTGGTGCTGCCCGAAGCCGCGGCCTGGCACGCCCGCTATCTCGACGAGCGCGGCGACCGGTACCGGCCGGCCGTGCGCGCGCGGCTGCTGGCCGGACGCGATTTCACGGCCGTGGATTATCTGAGCGCGCGCGAATCCTGCGACGCCTTCCGCGTCAGCGTCGACCTGGCGCTGCACGGAGTCGATGCCCTGTTGCTGCCCACCGTGCCGATCGTGGCGCCCCTGCTGGGACAGGACACGATCGCGATGGATGGCGCCGGCGTGCCGGTGCGCGCGGCGATGCTGCGCAACACGCAGCTCTTCAACATGACCGGCCATCCCGCCATCACGCTGCCGATGCGCATGCCCGCGGGCGCCCTGCCGGCCGGCGCGCAACTGGTCGGCGCGCTCGACCGCACGTCCACCCTCTTGGCAATGGCGTCGTCCTGCGAGAAGATTATCGGCTGACGATGCCCATTGCGAATGTGTCTGCCGTCGACGCGTACGCGCGTCAACAGCAGGGCGCGCGGCTTATTGACGTGCGATCGACGCGCGAGTACGCCGCGGGCCATCCCGCCGGCGCGGTCAACGTGCCGCTGCTCGAGCACGACGAGGACAACGGGCCGATGCTGCCCAATCCGGACTTCGTGAGAGTGATGACGGCGAACTTCGCGCCCGACACGCCGCTCCTGCTCAGTTGCCAGTCGGGCATTCGCTCGGTGCGCGCGTCCCAGATGCTCGAGTCCTTCGGCTTCACGGACGTCACCAACGTGCTGGGCGGATTCGGCGGTTCGCGCGACCGGTCCGGCGCGGCGCCCGTCGACTACGGCTGGCAGGAATGCGGCTTGCCGGTCGACAACACGCCGGCGCCGGGTCACGCGTACGAGCACCTGCTGGCAAGAGCTCTCAACATGGGGGACCATGGGGAGCCATAGGGAAGATCAAACCCAATAGCTTTCAAAGATCTCTTTGAAAAGCTGTCGGGTTGGTTTTCCCCATGGCTCCCCATGGCCCCCCATGTTGAATGCTCTTGATCTTGTGGCGTGAGACTACAGGTACTTGAACAGATCTTTGAGCGCGGAGAAGATCGCGGTGCCGAGAGCCTGCACGATCGGCGCGACGTCGCCCTTCGACACCGCGTCCGACACCGTCACGGGATCCGTGACGAGCAGCCAGATCGTGGCGCCGGCGATGGTCGCCGCCAGCAAACCGATCATCGCGACGAGGCTCATACCCCACCGGACGGCGCTCATAGGCTCATCAGTCTACACCGGTGCTCCCGCTAGGGCAGGAGCACGATCTTGCCGAAATGCTGTGACGACTCGAGCGCTCGATGCGCATCGCCCGCCTCAGCCAGCGAAAACGTCCGGTCCACGACCGGCGTGAACGTTCCGTCGAACAGTCCGGCGGCGGCCGCCAGCAGTTCGCTCGGCGTGCCCATGTACGACCCGATCACGGACAACTGTTTGGCAAACAGCAATCGCAGGTCCAGCCGCGCGTCAAACCCGGTGGTGGCCCCGCACGTGACGAGCCGCCCACCCACCGCCAGACTCTTCACGCTCTTCTCGAATGTGGCGACACCGACATGTTCGACGACGATATCCACGC
>JAKALV010000236.1 GCA_021824055.1 Acidobacteriota bacterium | reverse complement strand
AACCGGCAATTTCTTGGTGCCGGCCAGGACTGGTAAGTTCTACTTCGTGAGGTCGTCCGTGCGCAAGTCCGTGTGGACTTTCGTACGCCAGCTACGCGGGCCACACTTGAGGACGTGCGCGTGATGCAAGAGCCGATCGAGCAACGCCGTGACGGCCGCGGTATCGCCAAGCAGCTTGCCCCAATCGTCCACCGGCCGGTTCGACGTCAGGAGCGTTGACGCGCGTTCGTACCGACGCATGATCAGCTCGAGCAGGTCCTCCGCCGCGGTGTGCGGGAGCTTGCGCATCCCCAGGTCGTCGATGATCAGGAGCGGCACGGTGGCCAGCTCCGCGAGGAGGACTTTGCGGGTCCCGTCGAGCGCGGCCTCGGCGATCTGCTCGATGAGCAGGTGGGCTTCGCGATAGACCACGCGATAGCCTTGCTGGATGGCCGCGCGGCCGATCGCTTGGGCCAGGTGGCTCTTACCTGTGCCGGGCGGGCCCAGAAAGAGGGCGTCCTCGCGCTGCTGAATGAAGCGCGCCGTGGCGAGCTCATAGATCAGCACCCGATTCATCTTCTTGTTGAAATCCAAATCAAAGGTGTCGAGGGAGCGGTCGGCATCCCGGAAGCCGGCGAGTTTGTGACGACGAGCCAGGAGCCGGTCTTCCCGTCGCTGCAGCTCGTCGGTGACGAGCGTGGCGACGAGATCGAGCGGCGGCAGCCGCTCGGTCTGCGCGTGACGGAGCCGAGTTTCCAGGACGTCGGCCATCCCGGACAGCCGGAGCTTGCGAAGTGCACGATCGACTTCGACGAGATTCATTCACTGCCTCCTGTTTTGTGATCGATGAGGTCGCGGTAGAGCGTGAGTTGTCGGATGAGGGGATCCACCTGACGTAGCGTGAGCGGGACCGGCGGCCGCCGCTCGAGGTATTTGCGGACGAAGCGATACGTGAGGATCCCCAGATCGAGCGCGGTCTTCGCGGCGTCGTCCACGACGGCGACGCCATGGGTGCGCGCCAGGGCGAGGATCCCCAGGATTTGACGGATCCCGTGCGCGCCGCCGTGCGCCTGGAGATGGCGACAGAGCGCGCCGATGGACGGCCCCGCCGTGGCAGCGCGACCGAGCAAGGCGAGTGTCGTCGGTGGCGTGCGACGCGGCTGATCACGATCGTCGATGCGATGCCAGCCACGGGTCGCGCGCAAATGCTCGCGCAGCAGGCGCCCATGCGTCGGGTCGATGAGCCGGACGTGCACGTCGTTCCACTGGACGTGGACGCGCTGTCCGATCCAGCCGGGCGGCGCGCCGTAGTACGCCGCCTCGACTTCGACGCAGCCATCGAGATGGACCGTGCGCTCGCCAAAGCGGTAGTACCGAAACGGCTCGAGGGGCAGCGGCCCGAGCGCGGGTCGCTCTTCGGCAAACATCGTGGCGACGTGCCGCTTCGTGGTGCCATGGATGCGCGTATCGGCCCAACGCGCGTCCCAGCGATCCAAGTACGTTTGGGCCGCCTCGAGCGTCTCGAAGCGCTGACCGTGGAGCGGCGTTTTCTGCGTGTGCCCAATGCCGGCTTCGACCTTGCCCTTGCGATCGGGATCGCCGACCCGACACGGCAGCGCCACGACGCCGTAGTGCGCGAGCATGTCGCGATAGAGCGGATTGAGTGCCGGATCGTAGATGTCGGGCGTGAGCACGCCCTCCTTGAGGTTATCGAGGACGACGATCTTCGTCGTCCCACCGAGCCGACGAAACGCGCGTTCGTGCAGCTCACACCAAATCTGGGCGCTCGAGCGCCAGGTGAGCAGCCGCACCGCTTTGCGCGAATGCGCCAGCGTGAAGACAAACAGACGCGTGCGTCGGTACTTGCCCGTCGCCGGCCAGCGCACCATCGGACCCTCGCCGTAATCGACCTGGCCTTCTTCGCCGGGGGCGGTGGTGATCACGACCCGGGCGTCCGCCGGTCCCGTTCCGCGGAGCTTCGCGACGAAGCGTTTCACGCTGGCGTACTTGGCGCTGAAACCGTGGTCATCAACGAGGTCCTGATAGATCGCGACCGCGTTGCGCCCGCGGCCGACGGCCTCTTCAATCACCTCGCGGTAGGGCGCGCAGGCGCTCGCACTCGGCGCCCGCGTCGGCGGCGCGCCGGGACACACCGTCGCCGACGTAGCGGCCAGCGTTGGTGCCGAGTCGGTGGACACCTCCGCCGAAATTGCCGGTTTTGCCGCACATTCGCTCGGTCGACCGCGGCCGCGCACCGGAATCCCGGCCGCCTTCAGGTAGCCGCTCACCGTTTCTCGACGCACACCCGTCGCCCGCTGGATCCGCAGGAGCGGCCAGCCCAGTCGTCCAAGCGCACAGATCTGCTGCTGTTCGTTGTCATCCAAGGCGTTGCTCATGCCAGCCAGGGACCACACGGTCCCCGCCAGTGTCAACGTCCTGGCCGGCTCAGTTAATTGCCGGTTTTGAGGTGTCCATTAATTGCCGGTTTTGGGTGTCCACCGAGGACAACAAGCTGATTCTTTCTTCGTTGAAATCTGGCGCGCTCCGACGGCAGATCGAGGATGCAGGCGGGCTGAAACTCATCTACATAGATCCGCCGTTCGACGTTGGCGCTGACTTCAGTATGGACATCGAGGTCGGCGGCGAGACGTTTCACAAGGAGCCGAACCTTCTCGAACAGATCGCCTACCGCGACACGTGGGGGCGCGGAGCGGATTCCTTCATCGCGATGATTTACGAACGCCTCATCCTCATGCGCGATCTGATGCATACCGAAGCAAGCATCTACCTGCACTGTGACTGGCGATTGGTTGGTGCACTGCGAACGGTAATGGAGGAGGTATTTCAGAACGTCGAGAACATCATTTCATGGAAACGCTCGGCGATTGCAGCGGGTGTAAAGACGCAGTGGCGCAATAGCCAAGACTTCATCCTGTTCTTCTCTAAGTCCGGTCAACATACGTTCAACCCGCAGTTCGGCGAGTACTCCGAATCCTCTAAGGATCACTACAGCCGGAAAGACGAGAAAGGCCTGTATCGAGTTGTTCCGCTGATGGCGAGCGGCAAGTCATCGGGCGAGACTGGACAGTCATGGAAGGGTGTTGATCCGAATAGACGCGGCAAGAACGGGATGCATTGGCTGAAGAAGCTTGAAGTCTTGGACAAGCTGGATGCAGAGGGTCTTGTTGTCTGGAATTCCGAGGGCACTCCAGAATTGAAGTACTACTTAGCGGAAGCCAAAGGCGTCTATGTTTCTGATTTCTGGGACGACATTGACGTCATAAATTCGATGGCAACTGAGTACCAAGGTTACAACACTCAAAAGCCGGAGGCTCTGCTGGAACGCATTCTGAAAGCCAGCAGCAATGAAGGCGACCTCGTCGCCGACTTCTTCTGTGGGAGCGGTACGACTGCGGCGGTGGCAGAGAAGCTGGGACGCAAGTGGATCCTCACAGATCTGGGCAAATTCGCCATCCACACAACTCGCAAGCGCCTCATCGAGGTGCAGCGTGAGCGCAAAGCGAAGGACGAGACCTTCCGTGCCTTCGAGGTCCTCAATCTCGGCCGGTACGAGCGACAGGTCTACCTAAACGTGTCCGGCCGGCTGACGGGCAAGCAAAAGGAACACGCCCTTGCGAAGCGCGAGCACGACTTCCGCGAGCTCATTCTCAAGGCTTACAAGGCGGAGGCACTGGCGGATGCCGGCTTCTTCCACGGCAAGACTGGCGCGCGCCTCGTTGTGATTGGCCCGATTAACCTTCCTGTCGGCCGACTGTTTGTCGAAGAAGTGATTACCGAGTGCCGAAAGCGTGGCGCCTCACGCGTGGACATTCTGGCGTTCGAGTTCGAAATGGGTCTGTTTCCCGCAGTTCTCGACGAAGCGAAGCAGAAGGGCATCGACCTCGCGCCGAAGACCATTCCGCCTGAGGTGTTCGACAAGAAGGCCGTTGAGAAAGGGCAAGTGCGCTTCCAAGAAGTGGCCGCCATCGAAGTCACGCCACGGTATAGCGCGAAGAACAAGCTGTCGGTTGCGGTAGAACTGACCGATTTTTCGGTCTACTACTCGCAGGGACTCGCTGACGCCATTGAAGTCGAACTGAAGAGTGGCAAGAGCGACGTTGTCTGCGAGTCCGGGAAACTGGTCAAGATCACTAAGGACAAGCACGGCGTCGTCAGGCGTGACGTCCTGACGAAAGATTGGACTGACTGGGTGGACTACTGGGCCGTTGACTTCAACTATGAGAGCCGGAAGGAAATGATTAAGGTCCCCAAGGGCTCGGGCGTGATGGTGCAAGGCAATCTTCCGGGTCAGGAAGCACCGCAGCGCGAACTCGATCTGGCTCCCGTAGAGTTCGAGGAGCGCTGGACGGGTGGATACATTTTCGAGAACGAATGGCAGAGCTTCAGGACCCGGCAAGACCGGAACCTGGAGCTGACGTCGATGCCGCACGAGTATGAGAGACCGGGACGCTACACCATCGCGGTGAAGGTCATCGACATCTTCGGCAACGACACGATGACGCTGGTGCCGGTGACGATGGGATAGTTCTGGCGGGCAAGACGGAGGGGCGATGATCGAGAACATTCACTATCGCAGCGTGATGGATGTTGAAGCTCTTGGTGACCCTCTGCCCACCTTTGCCGACATCGTGTCCGAAGTGATTGCATGGATCCGAAAGAAGGAGGGGCCAGCGGCCGTTCTGCCGCCTTCCTGGGTGCTTCGCCACGGGGCGTGGCGAAAATCGGATGGGCGTGCGATGGTCGATGTCGATTCTGTTTGGCCCCAGGGCGAGGCTACAGCACCAAGTAAGTGGGCCCTTCGATATAGACATCAGGACGCAGAATTCGCCGCGCGACGATGGACCATCGACATTGGCATCGATTGCGTCAGCGACCGCAAGTGGCGCCTCGCGATCACTGTTGGCAACAGTCTGACCGACAACTTCCTTGGTCAAGAGCCCGGCAAGCTGCCAGTCACGCCACCCCGGCTCGTGGCGACTCTGCTTTCCTCCGGTCGTTGGCGCTGTACAGCTGGAAGCCAGGTCTACTCAAGAGCCCCAACTACCGTTCCAGTCGGAAAGGCGAACCTCCTTCGGGATGCCATTGCATCGAGGTCTCGTGATTGCGCTCTCGTCTACGTTTCCGTTGAACGTAACAGTGGCACACCGCTTGTTGACGCGAGCCGTCTGGCTGCGAGCGTTGCCGGCTCAGCTGTCGTGTATGTGGCGGAGAATGCCGAGGTGGACGAAGAGCTTGAGTACTTGATCCCCTTCGAGCTCCGTGCACCCAATGGCATGGTCCGCGTATACGCCCCGGGGGCGGTGCTTGAAGACACGAAGCAAGCTCACAGGCA
>JAKALV010000235.1 GCA_021824055.1 Acidobacteriota bacterium | reverse complement strand
CGAGCAGCGCGTCCGCAATACGCGAGTACGGCTGGTCCATGCGGACGATGTAGGACCCGGCCGGAAACTCGCGCGTCTCCATCACCGGCGCCGCCGGCTGCCCCCCGGGCCCGCCGCGTCCGCCGCCACCCTGCGCCGCCGCCGCGGAACCTGTCGAACCTGTCGAACCTGCCGAACCTGCCGAACCTCCCGAACCTCCCGAACCTGCCGAACCTCCCGAACCTCCCGAACCCCTCGAACCGTTCTTCCTGACCTGCACGCTGAACAGCGCCGTCGCGCGCGAGATCTCCACGCGCTGCTTCTGCAGCACGCGCATCAACTCCGACTGCGACCCGAGGCGCGGGTCGCTGGCCGGAAACACGTAGGCCGCCGGCCCTTCCGTCTTCGCCTTGGTGATCGAGCGCTTGCTCTTCTCGTAGAAGTTGCGCAGGAAGTAGGTGCGGTTGTTCGCGAAGTAATTGAGCGAGACCAGCAGGCCGGTCTCCTCGTAGTTGTTGTTGTTGCGCAGCGACCACTTCACCCGCGGCAGCGGCGGGTTCTGCTTGTACCACGTGCGCGCGGTCTCGTTGGGCGACAGCGTCCGGTCCTGCGTGTCGGCGGTGCCGCCGTTGCCGAACGTTTCGTAGAGCCGGCTGATCCCGTTGTGCGTGGCCGCGATGAACATCAGGTATCCCGGCGACCACGTGTCGAACGTGCCGAACGCATACACGCCGGGCATGCCCATGCGCGTCATTTCGTTCACGTTGTTCCAGCCGATCATCTGCCATTCGTTGGTCAGGATCGGATCGAGCCACGCGTTGTACGGACCGTCGCCGATGGTGTTGTCGTACAGGAACGAGCCCGACTCGTGCAGGTCGTGCAGCACCTGGGCCTTCCAGTCGACGAACGTGTTGAGCACGTTGTTCGTAAGATTGAGCGTCATGCCCATCGAGTCGCGATTGTTGTCGTGGGCCACGTACTTGCCCCAGTAGATCGCGCCGTTGACCTGGTCCTTCGGATGCTTCTTCTTGTACTCGTACAAATCCACCACGCGGTCACGGCCATCCACTTCGACGATGGGCGTGATCAGCGTGATGATGTGGTCGCGGATGTTCCGCACATACGGCGCGTCGTCCACCGCCACGCGATAGGCCAGTTCCATGAGCGCCGACGGGGCGCCGGCTTCGGTCGAATGAATCGCGCCGGTGATGTAGTAGACGGGCGCCGCGCGCCGCGCGATCTCGTCGGCCACCGCATCGTCCATCTTGATCGTGCGCGGGTCGGCGAGCTTCGCCAGGTCGGCCTTGTTGGCGTCGAGCTTCGCGAGCAGCGCCTCGGACGCGACGGCAACGGCCAGCATCTCGCGGCCTTCTTCGGATTGCCCGATCGTGTAGACCTTCACGCGGCCGGGCAGCGCCTTCGCCAGCATCCGCATGTACGCGTAGACTTCCTTCGAGTTCGGCAGCTTGCCCTCGGCGCCGGCGACGTCGCCGAGCACGGCCTTCGGCGTCGGCACGCCCTTCATGGCGGGCATGTAGTCGACGACCGGCGACAGAAAGAACGGCTCGGTCGTGTACTTCTTGATGCCGGCGGTGTAGTCCTCGTCAATCGGCTGGTTGGGATCGCGGCCCGGTTTGGCCAGCGCCAGGTCGGCGCTCGTCAGCCTCACCGGCGCCTTCTTCGGCGACGTGCCCTGCTGGGCGATCAGAGCGATTGGAGTCGACGCGACCAGCGCGGCGACCAGGACACGTTTCAGGACAGACCACTGTTTCATGACGCCACCCTCGGGGCGGACAGATTCTATCCGGCTATCGGGCGATCCGTGCCGCGATTCTCTGGCACCGGGGCCGGCGTCGAGCCCGTGGTCTGAGAGGGCGGGACCGGCTTCCTCATGGCCTTCCGGGCTTCTTCGCGCGCGCGGCGGGCCAGCATCTGGTACGTGTCGCGCATGCGGTCCATCTCGTCGTCTTCGAGCTCTTCGAGATCGAGCAGCGTGTTCTGCGCGGTATCCACCGCGCGGATCAGCTCGTCGAGCTTGACCTGCAGCGCCTCGGTGTCGCGGTTCTGCGTATTCTGAATAAGGAAGACCATCAGAAACGTGATGATCGTGGTACTGGTATTGATCACCAGCTGCCAGGTGTCGCTGTAGTGAAACAGCGGCCCGGTCAGCGCCCAGGCCAGGATCACCGCCACGGCGAGGCCGAACGTGACGGGCCGGCCGCTCAACCGCGACGCGGCTTTCGCGAATCGCGTGAACCAGGATCGACGGGGGGCGTGACGATGTCTCGCGGTCATGTGTGCACTCCTGGGGCTTCGTGGCCCGTGCGGGCGACATACTCGACGTACGATCCGGGATAGATGAACGGCTGAGCGTCGGTGCCGCTCTCGCCGCCCAGTTCCAGCACGCGGTTGCTCAGGCCGCGCAGGAACGCGCGGTCGTGCGAGACGAAGATCATCGTCCCCTCGAACTTCCTCAACGCCTCGATCAGCATGTCCTTGGTGGCCAGGTCGAGGTGGTTGGTCGGCTCGTCGAGCACGAGGAAGTTCGGCGGATACAGCAGCATCCGCGCGATCACGAGCCGCGACCGCTCGCCGCCCGACAGCGCGCGGATCTTCTTCTCGACGTCGTCTCCGGAAAACTGAAATGCGCCGAGCAGGCTGCGCAACGCGCCGACGGTCTCGCCGGGGAAATCGTTCTGCATCTGCTCCCAGATCGTGAGATCGGGATGCAGGAGCTGCAGCGACTGCTGCGCGAAGTAGCCCATCTTCAGGCTGGCGCCGAGTTTCACTTCCCCGGCGTCGGGCTCGAGCGCGCCCGCCAGCATGCGCAGCAGCGTGGTCTTGCCGGCGCCGTTCCGGCCCATGACGCACCAGCGCTCGCCGCGCGCGATCGTCAGGCTGAAATTGTCGTAGATCACGCGCGACCCGTAGGCTTTCCGCAATCCTTTGAGCGCGGCCACGTCGTCGCCCGACCGCGGCGGCTGGCGGAAGTCGAACGTCACCACCTCGCGGCGCTTCGGCAGCTCGATCTTCTCGATCTTGTCGAGGGCCTTCACGCGGCTCTGTACCTGCGCGGCCTTGGCGGCGTGGGTCTTGAATCGCTCGATGAAGCGCTGCTCTTTCGCGAACATCGCCTGCTGCCGCGCGAACGCGGCTTCGCGGTTGGCCTCGCGCAGCCCGCGCTCGCGTTCGTAGAAATCGTAGTTGCCCGAATACGACGTGATCTCGCCGTCGTCGATCTCGGCGATCTTCGTCACGATCCGGTTCATGAAGTCGCGGTCGTGCGACGTCATCAGCAGCGCGGCCGGCACGGTCTTGAGGAAGTTCTCGAGCCACACGATCGACTCGATGTCGAGGTGGTTGGTCGGCTCGTCCATGAGCAGCACGTCGGGCCGGCCCAGCAGCACGCGCGCCATCGCCACGCGCATCTTCCAGCCGCCCGACAACGCGCCCACGTCGCCGTCGATCCGCTCGTCGTCGAACCCGAGGCCGTGCAGCACCTCGCGCGCCTGGCTCTCGAGCGCGTAGCCGCCCAGGTGGTCGTACTCTTCCTGCACCTCGCCGAACCGCGCGAGGATCGCGTCCATGTCGCCGGCGCGCGCGGGATCGGACATCGCGTTCTGCAGGTCGTTCAGCTCGTGATGCAGGTCGCCCAGCCGCCCGCTACCGGCGATGGCCTCGTCGACGACGGATCGGCCCGCCATCTCCTCGATGTCCTGGCGGAAGTACCCGATCGTCAGCTTCTTCGGTACCGACACGTCGCCATCGTCGACGCTCTCTTCGCCCACGATCATGCGAAAGAGCGTGGTCTTGCCGGAGCCGTTCGGGCCCACCAGGCCGCACTTCTCCCCAGGGTTGAGCTGAAACGAAGCGTCGACAAACAGAATCTGCTTGCCGTACTGCTTGCTGATCTTGCTGAACGAAATCATTTACTCAACGGTATCATTCGGTCACTTTTCCGCGCCGCTGGGCATCTTCCACGCGCCGGTCTTGGCGTCGAGCTTGTGGCAGTGCGTGCACTCCCCCTGGCCGTCGGTCAGAAACCGGTTGGCGCTGCCGCCCGTCAGGTGGATCGTGTGCAGAAGTTGCGCGAAGGGCGGCGCGATCGTGGAGCCCTTCTTGTGGCACGCGTTCAGGCACATCTGCGGGATGTTCGACGCCACCTTGGGAACCGCCGGGTGCTTGCCCTTGATCTTCGACGGGGCGGCCGACGATGCCCGGGCCTTTTCGACCAGCGCGGCGGGCACGGCGGTGGTCCAGGCCGTCATGAGCGTGCTCAAGCGCGTGTCGCCGGCCTTGCCGTTGACGTGACAATCCACACAGCCGTTGGGATAGGCGTCCTTCACCGTGATGCCTGGAATCTTCCGGGCGACGGCGCCCTGCGGCGCGGCCGGCGCCTGGCCGGCCGCCGCGGTCGCCAGCACCGCGGCGCAGATGAGCATCAGTTTATGAGCGTGTCCGACCATGTTGCCCTCCTCCTCCGGGCATTATGAAGCCGCCGCGGAGCCGCCGGGACCTACGACGCGAAGATCGTGTCGATGACGCGCAGGTTGTTGAGCGAGTCTTCGAGGGGATACGGCGCCGGCGTCCGCTGCAGGATCGCGGCGGAGAACTCGTCGCCTTGAATCGTGTACTGATCGGCTGCGGGAATCTCGATGATCTCGACCGCCGCGCCGCAAAGGTCCGTGCCGTCGTCGATGAGCAGTCGCGTCGGCCGATCCGGCGGCGCGTTGAACGGAATCTCAATTTCGAGACGCGCGCGCGTGCCGAAGATCTGGATGCGCTGGTACGGCACGTGCTGTGTGCCGCAGACGCCGATGGCGTGGCCGTTCTCGAACTCGAGCAGCATTGATGTCAGCCGATCCACGCCGGACATCGGGTCGCGCGCCACAAGTCCCCGCACCTGCCGCGGCTCGCCGCCGAACACGAGCCGCGCGCAGTTGATCAGGTAGCAGCCGATGTCGTACAACCCGCCGCCGCCCCACGCCGCCACGTTGCGGATGTTCGCGGGATCCAGATTGCTGTAGCTGAAGGCGCCGGATACGGCGCGGAGTTCGCCGAGGCGGCCCGCGCGGATGAGTTCGACCGCGCGCCGCCACTGCGGATGCGCGCGATACATGAACGCTTCCTGGATCAGGACGCCCGTGCGATCGCGTACATCGATGAGCGCGCGCACCTCGACGGCGGTGAGCCCGATCGGTTTCTCGCACAACACGTGCTTGCCCGCCTCGGCCGCGCGCGTCGCCCACGCCACGTGCAGATGGTTCGGCAGCGGAATGTAGACCGCGTCGATGTCCGGATCCGCGATCAGGGCCTCGTAGCTGCCGTGCGATACCGGAATGCCGAGCGCGGCCGCCGCCCGAT
>JAKALV010000234.1 GCA_021824055.1 Acidobacteriota bacterium | reverse complement strand
CGGACATCATCGAGGCCCGCAGCCGCGACGCGGCGGGAAAGACCGCGCCGCCACAGGGGCTGACGCTCATGGGCGTCAGGTATTAGAAGAGACAAAGAGACAAAGGGGCAAAGGGGCAATGACACGCGTGTGGCACGCTGTGCTTCAGGTGGTCACTGAGCCCTTGCTCTTCATTGCCTCTTTGCCCCTTTGCCCCTTTGCCCCTTTAACAGCGATAATTCTGCGGTGTCTTTGTCCGACCTCCTGACGCATGTTGCGCCCGACTCCCCGGAAGCCGCCCTGGCGCGGCAGGTGGATTTCGCGCGGCTGCCGAAGCACGTCGCGGTGATCATGGACGGCAACGGGCGGTGGGCGGCCGAGCGGCACCTGCCCCGAGTGGAAGGGCATCGCGCCGGCATCGAATCGGTGCGTGACACGGTGGAGTCGTCGGCGCGGATCGGCATCGGGGTGCTGACCCTCTATGCGTTTTCGGTGGAGAACTGGAAGCGTCCCGAGACCGAAGTCATGGCGCTGATGGGCCTGCTGCGCCAGTATCTGCGCTCGGAACTGAAGACCCTGCTCAAGAACAACATCCGCTTCACCGTCATCGGCCAGCCCGACCGCCTCAGCCGCGAAGTGCGCGAGGAACTGCAGGCCGCCGAGGCGCGCACGGCCGGCAACACGGGCATGCAATTCAATATTGCGTTGAACTACGGCGGCCGCGCCGAGATCGTGGACGCCGCGAAGCGCGCGATTCGGTCGGGCCTGCCGGCCGACGCGCTGGATCAAGAGACGTTCGCGTCATTTCTCTACACCGCGGGCCAGCCGGACCCCGATCTGATGATCCGCACGAGCGGCGAGATGCGCGTCAGCAACTTTCTGCTCTGGCAGATCGCGTACGCCGAGATCTGGGTGACCGAGACGCGATGGCCCGACTTCCGCTGCCGCCATTTGCTGGAAGCGATCATCAGTTTCCAGAAGCGCGATCGCCGCTACGGCGCCGTGTCGTCGCATCCCGCGACGGTAAGCCGGTGAATTCTTCGACGACCCGGGTGCTCTCGGCACTCGTTCTCCTGCCCGTCGTCCTCGGCGTGATCTGGTTCCTGCCACCATGGGGCACGCAATTACTCGCGGGCGCCGCCTATGGGGTTGGCATGGTGGAGTTGCGTGGGCTCGCGAAGGCGTCCCCCCTGGTCCGGTTCTTTCTGTTCGGGCTGTGCTACCTCCTGTTGCCGCTCGTGCTGCTTACGGACATTCGGTCGCACTGGGGCCCCGGCGTGCTCATGATCCTGCTCGGCACGATCATCGCCAGCGACTCGGGCCAGTACTACACGGGCCGCGCGTTCGGCCGGCACAGGCTGGCGCCGACGATCAGCCCGTCGAAAACCGTCGAGGGCGCCGTTGGCGGCGTGGTGATCGCGTCGATCGCCGCGGTCCTCTTCGGACGCGTGTGGCTGCCGGAGGTGGCCGAATGGCGGATGGCCCCGGCCGGCGCGGTGATCGCCATCGCCGGCATCTTCGGCGATCTGTTCGAATCGCGCTTGAAGCGCCGCGCGGGCGTGAAGGACAGCGGACATCTGATTCCCGGCCATGGCGGCATCCTCGATCGCATCGACAGCTGGCTGTTTGCCACGCCCGTCTACTGGGTGTTTCTGAGACTCTGGTCGTGAAGAGGATCGCCATCCTCGGCGCCACGGGTTCGATCGGCCGCAGCGCGTTGGCGGTCGTGGACGCGCACCACGACCGGCTGAAGGTCGTCGCGCTCGGCGCCGGCGAGAACGCCGCGCTCCTGGCTGAGCAAGTCCGCAAGTACCGCCCGTCCGTCGTGGCCGTAGCCACCGAGGCCGCGCGCACGGAACTGATTGCGCGTTTGGCCCACGAACCCCACGAACCTCACGAACCCTTCGAACCTCCCGCACTGTTCGTCGGCGATCCCGGCCGCCGCGCCGTGGCTACCCATCCCGACGCCGACATCGTGCTCTGCGCAACATCGGGCACCTCGAGCCTCGACGCGGCGCTTGCCGCCATCGATGCCGGCAAGACGCTGGCGCTGGCCAACAAGGAAGTGCTCGTCATGGCCGGCGCGCTGATGGTGGACGCGGCCGCGCGGCGCGGCGTGGCCATCCTGCCGGTGGACAGCGAGCACAACGCCATTCATCAGTGCCTGCACGGCCGCGCGGCGTCCGAAGTGCGCCGGCTGATCCTCACCGCCTCCGGCGGGCCGTTCCGGACGTTCGACGCGGCTGCACTGGCGCGCGTGACGCCGGCCGACGCGCTGCGCCATCCCACCTGGAAGATGGGCAAGAAGATCACCGTCGATTCGGCCACGCTGATGAACAAGGGCCTCGAAGTGATCGAGGCGCGCTGGCTGTTCGGCGTCAACGGCAGCGAGATCGACGTCGTGGTGCACCCGCAGTCGATCGTGCACTCGATGGTCGCGTTCCGCGATGGCTCGGTGATCGCGCAGCTCAGTGTCACCGACATGAAGCTGCCGATTCAGTACGCGTTCTCGTATCCGGATCGATGGGAGGGCGCGCTCGCGCCGATCGACGTCGTGCGCATGGGCACGCTGGAGTTCGCGCCGCCGGATCTGACGCGCTTCCGCTGTCTGCAACTGGCGTACGACGCGCTCGCGCACGGCGGCGCCTGGCCGATCGTGCTCAACGCCGCCAATGAAGTGGCGGTCGGCGCGTTTCTCGAGGGCCGCGTGCGTTTTCTCGACATTCCCGTGCTGATCGAGCGCGCGCTGGCTGCGTCCGAGGGACGCACATCCGGCCCGCATTCGCTGGCCGACGTGCATGCCGCCGACACCTGGGCCCGCGCCCACGCCCGTGAAACCCTCCGTACGCTACCATCGTCGTAACAACAGACCCCTGTGACTACACTTCTCGCATTCCTCTTTGTCCTTGGTGTCCTCGTGTTCATTCATGAATCGGGACACTTCCTGATGGCGCGGTGGCACGGCATCCGCGTCGTCACATTCTCGCTGGGTTTCGGCCCCAAGCTTGTCAAGTGGACGCGGCTCGGCACCGAGTACTGCATCAGCATCGTGCCGCTCGGCGGCTACGTGAAGCTGGCGGGCGAATCGGTCGAGGACGATCGGACGGGCGCGCCCGACGAGTTCATGTCGCAGAGCAAGTGGGTGCGGTTCCAAGTGTACGTGATGGGGCCCATCATGAACATCGCCCTGGCGTTCGTCCTGACGGTCGTGGTGCTGCATCACGGCGCGGACGTGCCGCTGTGGCAGTCGTCGCCGGCGGTGATCGGACAGATCGCCCCCGGCAGCCCGGCCGAGAAGGCCGGGCTTCAGATCGGCGACCGGATCGTGGAGATCGCCGGCAAGCCGATGGCGACGTGGGACGACGTCACCATGAGCATCCTGCCGAAGGCGGGCCGCGAGATTTCGCTGACGGTTCAGCGCGACGGCCGGGCGGTTGCCACGGCCATCGTGCCGGCGTCGCAGACCAAGTACGAACTGGGCGACATCGGCGTGATGCCGAAGATCCGGCCGCAGGTGGCCACGCTGTCGCCGAACGGCCCAGCCGAGCGTGCGGGCATGAAGCCCGACGATGTGCTGGTGGCGGTGGATGGGCAGGTCGGCCTGACGCAGCCCAAGGTCATTGACTACATCCGCGCCCATCCGAAACAGATGGTGACCTTCACGGTTGAACGTGGCGGGGCCGACCTGACGATCGCTGTCACGACGAACAATCAGGGCCCGAACGGCGCCGGCCAGATCGGCGCGCAGATCAAGCCGTACGAAACCAAACGCATTGAGCCGGCACTGCCTCAGGCGATCACCATGAGCGCCACGCAGACCTGGCAGCAGTCGTCGCTGATCCTGACGACGCTGAAGGGGCTGTTCACGCGCGAAACGCCCGTGAACCAGCTGATGGGACCGGTCGCGATCGCGGAGTTGTCGGGCAGCGCGGCTCGGCTGGGCTGGTTTGATCTGTTCGCGTTCATGTCGATGATCAGCCTCAATTTAGGCATGATCAACCTGCTGCCCATCCCGATTCTCGACGGCGGTCACATTGCGATCCTGGCGATGGAAGGCGCGGCGCGCCGCGATTTCAGCATCAAGGTGAAAGAGCGCATCCTGTTCGCCGGCTTCGCGCTCATCATGCTGCTGATGGTGACCGTGATTTACAACGACGTCGCCCGACTGTTCCGATAAGATGGACGGATGGGTGATGCAGGAGAGGGTCTCGTCGACGCGGACGCGCGGATTCAGGAACTCATGGACCAGCGTGACGCGGACAGGAAGGCGAAGGCCAACACGGTAATCGTGGATGCGCAGGCGGCCGAGCGCGCGTATTCGAAACAGCTGGTGCGCGCGTCCTTGAAGGAACAACTCGCCGCCGCCACACATCCCGTCCGCCGGGCGCAGCTCGAAGCGGCGATCAAGGACATAGAGAAATAGCGTCGTCCAAGGTCCACGGTCCAAGGTCCAAGGTCAGGGACGAAGGACCAAGGACCAAAGGGACGCTGGACATCCGCGGACATTGAACTGTGGACCTTGGACGTTGGACTACTGCGCTTTCTTCCTCATAATCGGCGCCGTCTTCGCGCCCTCGCCGAGCATGTCGTCCAGATAGTTCCAGTTGACCAATCCGTCGTCGGAGGTGGGCGCCAGCAGGTAGAACGCGAGACGCGCGAGGGGTTGGTGCATCGACACCACGTAGCTGCCCGCCGGCACGTCCGATGTCGCGGGTTGCCAGCTGCCGGTCAGCGAGCGCAGGCGGTGCGTGCCCAGGTCGATCGACGCGTTGGCCTGCGGCCGCTCGGTGTTGGCGGTGATGTCGAACTGCTCGACGCTTGCGGCCTTCACCGGGGTGGTGAGCTTCGTCATCTGCAGTCCGTGGAGCGTCAGCAGTCCGATCGCCTTGGTCGCCGTCGCCGGCACGTAGTACTCCGCGGCGACCGTCTCGGTGGTCGCCGGCTCGAACCAGAGCTCGTCAAACATCTGGACCGGCTTCACGACGTCCTTGCGGCGGTTCATGCGGGCGCCGTTGTTCGGATTGAGCTCGTCTTCCACTTCGCCCATCAGGATCTGGATCATGCCGTCGTGCTTGATCTGGGCGCGCGTGGCTTCGGTCGTGCCGGTGATCGCTTCCTTGTCCGCGTCCGCGCAGGCCTTCTTCAGCTTGGCCGCGTTCGCGCTCGCGTAGTTGAGCGCTTCTTCCAGGAAGTAGTTGGTCGCGAGGATACGATCCTTGAACGTGGCGTACGCGTACGCCTCGCTCAAGAGCGCGAAGCGGTTGCGCAGGCCGACGTAGTTGTTGTGGAAGCGCGGCACATGCTCGAACGTTCGCCACGCCTGCGGCGGCGCGGGCGGCGCCGGCACCGGCGCGCCGACCACTTCAGGCTGGGGCG
>JAKALV010000233.1 GCA_021824055.1 Acidobacteriota bacterium | reverse complement strand
ATTCATCTAAAGGGGCAAAGAGACAAAGGGGCAAAAGGGCCAATGAAGATCAGGGGCTTACTGAACGTCGGAGGCTGTAGAAGAACAGCGTGCAATGAGCTCTTCATTGCCCCTTTGGCTCTTTGCCCCTTTGCCCCTTTAACAATGTTCACTTCTTTGTCTCCGCAATAACCCGCAGTGCCGCGTTCTTCCCGGGCGCGCCCATGATGCCGCCGCCGGGATGCGTGGCCGAGCCGCACATGTAGAGCTTGCGGATCGGGGTCCGGTACTGCGCCCAGCCGGGCGCCGGGCGCATGAAGAACAACTGCTCGAGCGAGAGCTCGCCCTGGAAGATGTTGCCTTCGGTCAGGCCGAAGTCGCGCTCGATGTCGAGCGGCGTCAGCACCTGCCGGTGTTTGATGATGTTCCTGATGTTCGGGGCGTACTCCGCGATGGCGTCAACGACCGCGTCGCCGAACGCGTCGCGATGGTCGTCCCAGTTGGCGGGCGCGCCCGACGCTTCGTCCCATAGATCGTACGGCGCATATTGCACGAAGCACGACATCACATGTTTGCCGGGCGGGGCGACGGACGGATCGGTGAGGCTCGGAATGACGATGTCGATGTAGGGCCGACGCGAGAAGCGGCCGTACTTCGCGTCGTCATACGCGCGTTCCATGTAGTCGACGCTCGGCGAGATCGACATCGCGCCGCGCAGGTGCGCGCCGGCGCCGGGCAGGCTCGTGAAGTCGGGCAGCGCGTCGAGCGCAAGGTTCACCTTGCCGGACGAACCGCGGTACTTGTAGTGGCCGAGGTCTTCGACAAAATCGGCGGGCAGATGCGCGTGGCCCACCATCTTCGTGAAGGTGAGCCGCGGGTCCACGCTGGACAGGACGACGTCGGCGAGGTGGTAGTCGCCGTTTTCGAGCACGACGCCGGTGGCGGTGCGGCCGCTCACGAGGATCTTGCTCACCGGCGCCTCGGTGCGGATCTTTGCGCCCGCGGCGCGCGCCGCGGCGGCAATCGCGTTCGACAGCATGCCGGTGCCGCCCTTGGCAAGCCCCCACGAGCGGAACGCGCCGTCGATGTCGCCCATGTAGTGGTGCAGCAGCACGTAGGCGGTTCCCGGCGACCGCACGCCGAGAAACGTGCCGATGATGCCCGACGCGGCCATCGTCGCCTTGAGCACGTCGGTCTCGAACCACTGATCGAGAAAGTCGACCGCGCTCATCGTGAAGAGCTGCACCTGGTTGTAGCGGTCGTCGCCCGGCATCGCGCGGAACCGCGCGAGCAGATCGCGCAGCGCCTTGAGGTCCGCCAGCTTCGGCGAAAACGGATCGGGCGGCGTCATGGCGAGCATCGGCTTCGCGAACCGGCCCATCTCCACCATCGCCCGGCCGTACTCGTCGTAGGCTTCGGCGTCAATCTTCGAGTGGCGCGCGATTTCCCGGTACGTCGCGGCGTGATCGTTCACGCGCCACAGATAGTCGCCGTCCGGCATCGGCGTAAACGTGCCGTCAAGCGGCAGGATCTCGAGCCCGTGCCTCGCCAGCTCCAGGTCGCGAATGATCTCGGGCCGGAGCAGCGAGACCACGTACGAACACACCGAGAACTTGAAGCCCGGAAAGACTTCTTCCGTGACGGCCGCGCCGCCCAGCACATGCCGCCGCTCGAGCACCAGCACCTTGCGGCCCGCCCGCGCGAGGTAGGCCGCCGCCACGAGCCCGTTGTGGCCGCCGCCGATCACGATGGCGTCATACTTGGTCGACACGACGGCTCATTGTATCTGCACCGTTAATGAGGCAAAGAGCCAAAGGGGCAAAGGGGCAATGAAAGGCCAAGAGACAGTCTGTCTCTAAGCTCTTCATTGCCCCTTTGTCTCTTTGCCCCTTTGCCCCTCTAACACTGCAGCTACAATGTGCAGCAATGCCCGTCGGGACCGCGTTTCACGAGAAGACGCTGGCGCTCTGCAAGAGCCTGAGCTATCGCGAATGGGCCGGCTACTATGCCGTCAGCGCCTACGAGCCGCATCACGAGCACGAGTACAACGCCATCCGCAACGCCGCCGCGCTGCTGGACGTGTCGCCGCTCTTCAAATACATCGTGGCGGGCCGGGACGCCGCAGCATTTGTCGACCGCCTGATCACGCGCGACGTCGTGCGGCTCGACTTGGGCCAGGTGATCTACACGCCCTGGTGCGACGAGCACGGCCACGTGATCGACGATGGCACCGTCAGCCGGCTCGCGGAGCAGCGATTTCGATGGACGGCCGCGGAGCCGAACCTGCGCTGGTTCCGGCAGAACGCGGCGGGGCTCGAGGTCGAGATCGACGACGTCTCGGATGAGATCGCCGCGCTGGCGCTGCAGGGGCCGACCTCCGCGGCGGTGCTCAACGCCGTGGTGGAGGCGCCGGCCGGCGGAGCCGCGAGCGTCAGCATCGACGCGCTGAAGTATTTCCGCGTGACGGCCGCGGTGATCGCGGGCGCGAACGTCGACATCTCGCGCACCGGCTACACCGGCGATCTGGGTTACGAAGTATGGATGCGCCGCGAGGACGCGCCGAAAGTGTGGGACGCGATTGTCGCGGGCGGCGCGGCGTTCAACCTCAAGCCGGCGGGGCTGCTGGCGCTGGACGTGGCGCGAGTGGAAGCCGGTCTGCGGCTCATCGACGTCGATTTCGTCAGCGCGAAGAAGGCGAGGACCGCCAGCGAGCGGTATTCGCCGCTCGAGATGGGCCTCGGCCGGCTCGTTGACTTCAACAAGGAGCGCTTCATCGGGCGCGAGGCGTTGGCAGCCGAGCACACGCGCGGCTCGCGCCGGCGCATCGTCGGCGTTCAGGTGCAGTGGCCGGACGTCGAGCGGCTCTACGAGGCGGCGGGGCTGCCGCCGCTCGCCAGCGCGACCGCGTCGCGCGAGGCGGTGCCCGTCCGCGCCGCCGGCCGCCAGGTCGGCCGCATGACATCGTCGACCTGGTCGCCGATCCTCAAGAAGATGATCGGTCTCGCCACGATCGACGCCGCCCACGCCATCGCTGGCGCGCGCGTCGAGATCGAACACACCGTCGACGCGGTTCGCCACTTTGTCGGCGCCACGATCGTCGACACGCCGTTCTTCAATCCGCGGCGAAAGACAGAAATGCCAACTAAGTTAGGCAGTGAGGCAGTGGGGCAGTGAGGCAATGGGGCAGTTCAATTGCCTCATTGCCTCATTGCCTCACTGCCTCACTGCCCCACTGCCCCACTCTCTTGTCCGTGATACAACCCTCTCGCGATGTCTGACGTTGGTCTGCGGCGCGAGCTGACGAAGTGGGATCTGACGGCGCTCGGCGTGAATCAGGTGCTGGGCGGCGCCGTGTTCCTCATGCCGGCGCTGGTGTTCGCGCAGCTCGGCAACTGGAGCATCTGGGCCGTGGCCTCGGTGGGCCTGCTCGCGATGAGCATCGCGTTGTGCTTCGCCGAAGCCGGTTCGCGATTTGAAGGCACGGGCGGGGCCGCCATCTACGCGCACCACGCGTTCGGCCGCTTCGCCGGATTTGAAGTGGGGTGGATGTTGTGGGTCGTGCGGGTCACGAGCTGGGCCTCCGTGATCAACGGTCTCGCGGACGCCCTCGGCTACTACTGGCCGGTGCTGCGGTCGGGCGCGACGCGGCAGGGCCTGATCACTTGCATCATCCTCACTCTGACCGCGATCAACATCCGCGGCATCAAGCAGAGCGCATGGGTCGTCAATGTGCTTACGGTCGGCAAGCTCGTGCCGTTGACGCTGTTCATCCTGCTCGGATTGCCGCACGTCGCGTGGGGATCGCTCGCGCCGGGCGAATCGCTGCTGTCGCATCCCATCTCCGCGCCGGCGCTCTACTTGATCTTTGCCTACGGCGGCTACGAAGTCGTGCCGGTGCCGGCCGGAGAAGCGAGGGACCCGCGCCGCGCCGTGCCGTTCGCGATGATCATGACGATTGTCGTCACGGGACTGGTGATGACGCTGGCGCAGGTCGTGTCGATCGGCACGCTGCCGGGTCTCGCGACATCGAAGACGCCGCTCGCGGACGCGTCGCTCCTGTTCATGGGCGCGTGGGGCGCGTTGGTGATGACGGTCGGCGCCACGGTGTCGACGCTCGGCAACAACATGGGCTCGGCGGTCTCGGGTTCGCGCAGTCTGTTGGGCCTGGCCGAGCAGGGAGATCTGCCGGCGTTCTTCGGCGGGCTGCATCCGACGTTTCGCACGCCCGTGGTGGCCATTGTGCTGACGTCGCTGTTGACGCTGGTTTTGGCGCTGTCGGGCACGTTTGCGTCGATGGCCACCGTGAGCGCGGTGGCGCGGCTCGTCGTGTACGTCGGCACGGCCGCCGCGGTGCTCGCGCTGCGCCGCAAGGGCCGCGCGAGCTTCACCGTGCCCGGCGGGCCCGTGGTTCCCGTCGTGGCGTTGGCGGTGTGCGTGGCGATTCTGGCCGGCGCCACGCCCGTGCAGCGCGAGTCGGGCATCATCGCCCTCGTGATCGGCGGCGTATTGTTCTACCTGGCGAAGGCGGGGCCGCGCCGTCATGGATAACCTCGGGTCCTTCGCCGGCGGCGCGAGATCGGAGCGCAGGCGCCTGTGGACTATCGGCGGCTACCTGGGTAACACTCCGTCCGGACTGGAACGGGAGCCGGCGTGCGAATCAGCGACATGAACTGGATGCAGGTGGCCGAGTACCTGCGGCGCGACGATCGCGCCGTGCTGCCGCTCGGCAGCACCGAGCAGCACAGCCACCTGCGGCTGACCGTGGACTGCATTCTTCCGGAACGCGTCGCGGTGGAGGCCGCCGAGCCGCTCGGCATCCCCGTGTTTCCAGTGGTGTCGTACGGCGTCACCCCGTACTTCCGCGAGTTTCCGGGAACGGTCTCGCTGCGCGTCGAGACGCACCTGCGCGTCGTGGGCGACATCCTCGACAGCCTGGCGCACAGCGGCTTTCGCCGCATTCTGATCGTCAACGGCCACGGCGGCAACGGCGCCGTGCAGCCGTTCGCGCAGGAGTGGGCCGCCGGCCATGCCGACTGCCGCGTGCTCTTCCATAACTGGTGGAACGCGCCGCGCACGTGGGCCAAGGTCCAGGCCATCGATCCGGTGGCGTCGCACGGATCGTGGATGGAGAACTTCCCCTGGACGCGGCTGCCCGGCGTCCAGATGCCGTCCGGACCGCAGCCAATGGTGGACCTCGCGCGCGTGCGCGCGCTGGATCCGGCCGCGCTGCGCGCGTACCTCGGCGACGGCAACTACGGCGGGCGGTACCAGCGCTCCGACGAGGACATGCTCGCCCTCTGGCAGGTGGCCGTCGACGAGACGCGCGCGCTGCTCGCGGGCTCGTGGGGCAACGCGGCGTAATGCTCACGCCCGCGTGACGGATGCGATGATGCGATTTCTGGTCTGGGGCGCGGGCGCAATCGGCGGCACGATGGG
>JAKALV010000015.1 GCA_021824055.1 Acidobacteriota bacterium | reverse complement strand
CGGCGTCCGCTGCGCGCGGGCGCGTCACATGAAACCCTGCTGAATCTGATCCGCGCCGGATGGGAAGGCCGCGCCGACCGCGGCGCGGAAGAGCGTCTGAGCGTCGGCGACCGCGGCTCGTACATTCCGATCAAGATGCTGAAGAAGGACGCGCACCTCGAAATGCACACACGAGGGGGATAAAGACACCTGCAATGAATAAGTGAGGCAGTGGGGCAATGGGGCAGTCAAGGGCTCACTGCCCAACTGCCCAACTGCCCAACTAGTTAATGCCACGGCCTGCAGTGCTCCACGCGGGCGTTGGCCAGCAGCGCGGGGTCCGCGACTGTGCCGACCCGCATCAGCCTGAAACCACCGGGCGTGGCGCGAAGCAGCGACAGGTCCACCCGCACGGTGGTGCCCACCGGGATGTGCGCGGCCAGTTCCGGCGAGTGCACGACCACGGCGCACGCCGGCGCGTCGGGCGATGCGAGGCGCACGGCGCTGGCGTCCAGATCGACGAGGCGGATCAGGCGCACGCTGGCCGCGCCATCGGGGGACGGCTGCCGGCGCAGATCCGCGGTGAATCGCTCCGCCTGCTCGCGCTCGTTCAGTCGGCCGACCTCATGACTGGCGGCGAACACACCCGAGATGGCGCCGACCGCGATCATCGAAATCACCAGCAGGTGTCGTGGCGTCCAACCGATCGCGATGTAGCGCGCCCAGTAGATCAGCGCGGTGGCGGCGCCGAAGGCCGCCGCGATGGGACCGGCCGCGGTGACGGATTGCGGGAGGCTGCGGCCCACCTCGGCCCAGCCCGGGCCCCCACCCTGCGCGAGCGTCAGCACGGTCAGCACCAGAAGGCCCGCGGTCGGCGCCAACGCGGCGGCGCCCGCGCCCACGAGCACCGAGGACACGCCTCCGCGGAGCCCGGTCCGGAGCGCGAGCCGCATCAGCGGCACACCCAGCACCCACGCCGCCAGGCCGCCGAGCGGCGCGGCGAAGATGGCGTACGGCAGCATCACGGGCAGCGTGCCGACAAAGGCCACGCCGGCGGCGATCGCGACGAGTGGAGCGGCTGGGGGCCGGATCGTCACGGGCCCACACTGAACCGGCCAGGGCATCGCGTCAAGACGGCAAGGCCTCAAACGCAACACGGGCCGGATGACGCGACGTCACCCGGCCCGTGGCATCACCCGCGAACGGCCCTACGTGCGGTTCTTCTGCGTGACCAGTTCATCCTTCTTCTTGCCGAGGCCCTGGATCTTCAGGCCCGTGGCCAGTTCCGGCTTCCCTTCCTTCAGCACCACCTGGCGGTAGAGCTCGGCCATGCGCTCGTTCTCGATTTGCGCCTTGCGCGCGCGCAATCGTTCCTCGCGCGCCGTCTTCGCCACGCCAAGCTCATCCAGATCGGTCTGCTTGCCCTTGTTGACCGCATCCTCGTTGAGCACCAGGGAGTGCGCCACCGTGCCGAGCGCCACCTTCTTGTTGCCCGCGAAGATCTCGTGGCGGCCGTGTTCCTCATACCACTTGGTGAGCGTGGCCGTCATGTGCATCTTCTCGATGATGTTCCGCCAGCCGACGCCCGTGTTGTAGGCGCAGAAGCTGATCTCGCCTTCCTGCGTGGCGTACGGAATGATGCAGCGCTCCGTGCGGCGGAAGTCGTAGTTGAACAGATCCTGGAACCACATTCCCGCGATGAAGAGGAAGTTCCACCGGTCGCGCCGCCGCTTTTCGATGTCCGCCATCGTCCGGTCGGCGCCGACACTGCCGTAGTCCTTGCCGCTCGCCGCGAACGCCTTGTCGAACTTCATCAACAGGTCGGTCAGCTTGAAGTGCTTGGGCCCCTTGAACGGATCGTAGTTGCGTGCAAGCGCGAGCGCCAGGCCCACCACGGACAGGAACCTGCCGCGCGCGGCATCGTTCACCTTGGCCACGTCCTTCGCGATCTGGTCCGCCTTGAGGAACGCCGTGATCGGCACGGCCTCCTTGGTTTCCTTGTCGATCATGACGCCCATGCCGACGCCGCAATTGGGATGGCACCCGCAGGAGAGATTTCCCCACTCGTGCTCGGGTCCGTGCACCACGTCGGCCCAGTCGTTGAACGTGCTGATGAACGAGATCGGAAACCAGTCGCGCGCCGGCTCACCCATGCCGACCTGGTTCTTCACGTCGTGCGCGAGATGCGACAGCGTGTAGCGCTGCGCGGCGCGGCGCTCCGGCGTGATTTCCTCGTCGCGGCCCGTGAACGACACGGGTTGGAACGACAGAAACGAGATCCGCTTCGGGTTGTCGAGCGCGAACTGGATGACGCGGCCAACCTGTTCGTTGTTGACGCCGTTGACGATCGTGATCACCGGCACCACCTCGACACCGGCCTTCCACAGGTTCTCGATCGCCTGCAGCTTGACGTCGAACAAGTTCCCCACCAGCCGATGCGAGTTCGCCGCATTGCCGATGCCGTCGAACTGCAGATACGCAAAGCGGAGTCCGGCTTCGGCCGCGGCCTTCGCGAACTCGGGCCGCTTGGCGAACTCGATGCCGTTGGTCGCCGCCTGCACCGAGTTGTAGCCGACCTTCCTGGCGTACCGCACGGCCTCGATGAAGTGCGGCGACAGCGTCGGCTCGCCGCCCGAGAACTGCACGGACATCTGCCGCTTCGGCTTGATCGTGATCGCGTTGTCGAGCAGCGTCTTGATCTCCGGCCATTCCAGCTCGTGGACGAAGCCCACCTGGTTCGCGTCCATGAAGCAGGGGTCGCACATCATGTTGCAGCGGTTGGTCAGGTCGATCGTGAGCACGGAGCCGCGGCCGAACTTGATCGTCGACGAGCCGTGGTTGTGGAGCTTCTCGTCGTTGTGCGCGCGGATGTCGGATCCGGGAAAGGTCTCCTCGAGATGTTTGAAGAACGCCGTGTCGATCGACATGACGTCTTCGAAGTGACCGTGGATCGGGCAATCCTTCACCATCAGGATCTTGCCGTCGCGCTCGATGATCTGCGCCTTGATCTCGCCGATCTTCTCGGTCAGCAGTTCCCGATAGTCGCGCTTGCCGTCCACGATCTCCTGGCGCGCCTCACGCACGCAGATCGGGCACAGCGAGTCGGTCTCGCGCGGCCAGCCGAGCGGCGGCTTGACCTTCTCCCAACTCTTGAGCATCGGCTTGTCGGACCACCGGGGGGTAAACGATGCATTCGGCTTGATGCGGTTGAGCGCGTCGTAGGCTATCCAGGCGCCTTGGGCAACGTAGGTGAGGCCCTTCTCAACGTACTTGATCGGTTTGCGCATACAGGTCTCCTGAAGACAACACCGTAAACTTTTCCCACATCAGGATAGCCGGTGCGCGGACGAGACTCAACCCGGGGCACCAAAAGGGACGCCTCGAGTCAACTTGGCACGGAAATTACGCTCGGTCGGCGAGACGGGGCGGGGTCGCCCAACGCTTCTGAATCGACAGGTAGACGCGAATCGCCAGCAGCAGGGTCAACCAGCCCGCCCACTGGAGCGGCTCGCTGATGTCCGACTTCTGAATCCAGACAAAATGGATCACCGCCGAAATCGCCGCCACATACACGAGCCGGTGCAGGGTCTGCCACCGCTTCTTGAGCCGGCGCACCCACCCCGACGTCGACGTGATGGCCAGCAACGTCATGATCGAGAACGCGATCATCCCCATGAAGATGAACTTGCGCTTCAACACGTCGTTGACGATGGCGCGAAACTCGCAGGTCTCGAACGAATAGCAGAGCTGGTCGAGGCCCAGATAGATGCACACATGCGCGAGCGCGTAGAAGAACGCCCACACGCCGAGCATCCGGCGCACCTTCTGAATGCCGTTGACCTTGAACACGCGCCGGATGGGCGTGACCGACAGCGCCGCGAACAACATGCCGAGCGCGTTTTCGCCGCTGTCGTGCAGCAGCGTCTTCAGGGGATCGACACCGAGCTGGTCGTGCCAGAACTTCCACCCGAGCATCAGCGCCGGCACCGTGCAGCCGGCAAACACCGCGGGTTTGAAATAGCGCCAGTTCGCAATCGCGTTCAGCAGCCGGGACAGCTGCGCGTAGCCCGCCTTCAGCATCAGTAGAACAGCACCTTCTTGTCCATGCCGGCGTACAGGCTCTGCACCTGATCGGCGTAGCCGTTGAACAGCAAGGTCGGACGATTGCGCAAGAGCGACGGCAGGCGGGTCTCGCGCGCCTGCGACCAGCGCGGGTGATCCACTTCCGGATTCACATTGGCCCAGAAACCGTATTCGCTCGGTGTCTGCACGGCCCAGGTATTGCGCGGCATCGTCTCCGTGAAGCGGATCCGGACGA
Organism: Acidobacteriota bacterium; assembly: GCA_021824055.1. Taxonomy (GTDB): domain Bacteria; phylum Acidobacteriota; class Vicinamibacteria; order Vicinamibacterales; family SCN-69-37; genus SCUN01. Next base: position 20,401 of record JAKALV010000015.1, on the reverse strand, counting down.
TGGACTTGCCGCTCTTGAAGCCGTACTTCCACGGGATGTGAATGCGCAGCGGCGCGCCGTTCTGGTTCGGCAGCACCTTGCCGTACAAACCAACCACCATGAACGCGAGCGGATGCATCGCCTCGTCCATGCGCAGCCCCTCGACGTAGGGCCACTGCAGCACGCCGGTCTTCTGGCCGAACATTTCACCGGGGCGCAGCAGCGTGTGGAACTCCACGTATTTCGCCTTCGCCTGAGGCTGCAGCTTGTCGAGGACGCTCTTGATCGGCACGCCGACCCACGGCATCACCATCGACCAGCCTTCGACGCAGCGATGGCGGTACACCCGCTCCTCGAGCTGCTTGAAATCGACGAGCTTCTCGACGTCGTACTTGCCCGGCTTGTTGCACAGGCCGTCGACATCCACGGTCCAGGGGACGACCTTCATTCTGCTTGCGTACCGCATCGGGTCGCTCTTGTCCGTGCCGAATTCGTAGAAGTTGTTGAAGCTCGTGATCTGCTCGTAGGTGTTGAGCTTGTCCACCGCGGGATCCACCGTGAACTTCGGGTTCAGCGGCGCCGCGTAGGGGTTGGCCTGAGCAAAGAGCGGCGCATTCACTCCGCCGAACGCCGCTGCTGCCGCCAGACCCGCGGCGCCGGCTGCGCCCACTTTCATGAAATCCCGGCGGGAGTGATACACCGACTCGGGCGTGATTTCCGACGAGGGTACATCCGCCGATGTCTTGATCTTGAGAATCATCAGTCCACCCTGTGCGGCCGAGGCCGCGCTCTATGAGAAGGCCACATTAGAACACAGTGACATGAGGATTCCCTTAGGACGCCGCCGGCGGGCTCGCGGTTCACGCAAAAGTCTTCGCAATGATCGTTTCGACGGACTCCGCCAGCTGATGCCCATCGTCGAGCCACGTGAGCTCAACGTTGGGGCGGCCGTCGGCCCACGAGGCCACGGTGGAGGGGAGTACCGTGTCGTCGTTCCGGCCCTGGAAGATCTGAATCGGCAACGACAGCTGCAGCGCGAAGGCGTCGTACTGCGCGGCGTCCTCATACAGCTTGAACCACACGCGCCGCGGCTGGTTGTGCGCGTAATGGAAGAACTCGAGCGAACCCTCCGCGCGCCAGCGATCGATGCCGTGCTCGCCGAGCTGCCGCAGGCGATTGCCGCCGAAATCAAACGCCGGCGCCATGAGCACGAGCCGGGCCACACGCCCCGTTGGGTCGTGCGCCGCGGCATGCACCGCCAGGAAACCACCCAGGCTCGATCCGACGAGCGCCACCGGGCCGTCGCCCGTGGCGGCGATCTCCGCATGCGTCTGCGCGATCATGCGCGTGGCGGTGATCGTCTCGAACGACGGCTCGTTGAGATCCGGACACGAGAACCCGATGCCACGCGCCGCGCACTCCTTCGCGAATCGCCTGGCTTTTGACGAGGCCGGCGACGACGCGAACCCGTGCAGGTAGACGACGTGGCGGATGCCCGTCATATCGTGGCGGTGCAACCCGGCCGGCACTGGCACGAAATGCCCGCTTCCCCGCCGGTGTTGTAGTCGTAGGTCAGCTCTTCGCCCTTCCTGATGTTGCGCGCGGCACGGATCCACACCGTGTCGCCGGCCACCTCCGAATAGCAGTTGGGCCTGCAGGAATGATTGATGAACCGCGCGATGTTGCCGCCCACGTTGCCGTCGCGAACCTTGCGCCGGTTGACGGTGAAGCACCACACCATGCCCTTGGCCTGGTAGCGCCGTTCACGCCAGTCCGATTTCGACGGCGAAATCAGCTCGCCCTGGTAATCGACGATGCGGGTGTTCTTGTTGATGGGCTCGCAGGCGTACACGCCCGCGCCGGCAATCCTGGACTTGCGGCGCGCGATGCGGCGCCCGGTGATTGTGACCTCTGCTCGCTTCGATGGCATCCCTTCAATCTATACGGAAAGCTCCTGCTACAGCACGTCAAGGGGCTTTCCGGTATATTGCCCGCTATGAAGACACCATTCACGGCCTCACTCGCCATCTCAGGCTTGGCGATGCTCGCGTTCGGCATCACCGTGTTCGCCCAAGGCGGCGCCCAGGCGGGCCGCGGCCGGAACGGCGCGCCCATCACCATCCGCGCCGCGCATGTGTTTGACGGCAAGGGCGGCGTGATCCAGAACGGCGTCGTCGAAGTGCAGGGATCCAAGATCATCGCCGTCGACAAACGTGAAGGCCCGGTCACGTACGATCTCGGCGACGCCACGCTGCTGCCGGGCATGATCGACGTGCACGTGCACCTCAATTGGTATTTCAGCTCGAACGGCAAGTACGGCGGCCGCGGCGACACGGCCGATTACCAGACGCAGGCGGTGCTCGACAACGCGCGCAAGACGCTGATGGCCGGCTTCACCACGGTGCAGTCGCTCGGCGCGGCGAGCGACAAGCCCCTGCGCGACGCGATCGCGGCGGGCGTGGTTGTCGGCCCGCGGATCCTCACGTCCATTTCGCAGATTCAAGGCGGCACGCTGACGCCGGACCAGTTGCGCGAGCGCGTGCGACAGGCCAAGGCGCAGGGCGCGGACGTGATCAAGTTCTTCGCGTCCGGCAGCATCCGCGACGGCGGCAAGATGAACGTCACCCAGGCCCAGGTGGATGCGGTGTGCGGCGAGGCCAAGGCCGTGGGCTTGCGCTCGCTCGTGCACGCGCACGACCCCGCGTCGATCATGGCGTCGGTCAAGGCCGGCTGCACCCAGATCGAACACGGCTTGTTTGCCGACGACGCGTCGATCACGGCGATGAAGGACGCGAACGTGTACTTCGATCCGAACATCGGTCTCGTGCTGCAGAACTATCTCTGGAACAAGGACCACTACCTCGGCAGCGGCAACTTCAACGACGAGGGATTTGCGGCGATGGAACGGGCGCTGCCCAACCTGCCGGTCGTCTTCAAGAAGGCGCTCGATGCGGGGGTGCGGATGCCGATGGGGACCGACGCGGTCGCGGGGGCGCATGGCGAGAACGCGCGGGAGATCATCGCGCGCGTCCACGCCGGACAGTCCACGACCGGGGCACTGATTGGCGCGACGTCGCTGGCGGCCGAATCACTCGGCCTGGGCACGACGATCGGTACGCTCGCGCCGGGCTTCGAGGCCGACATCGTGGCCGTGCCCGGCGACGCGATCGCCGACATCACCAACGTCCATCGCACGACGTTCGTGATGAAGGGCGGCAGGATCTACAAGAAGAACTGAGCGGTCACTGCGGCGGCCTGGGCGGGCGCACCGTGCGCCAGCCCGTGGCCGGCTGCCACACATAGATGACGGGCGGTCCGTCACGCTCAGGGCACTGGTCGCGAGTGTGCTTCAGCTTGCCCGACAACTCGAGTTCTCGATGCCGGCTCCAATAGTCGCTCCCGTACGACGCGCTCTGCAGTTCCATGGACGGTGAGAACTCGTAGATGGCCTCGCTCAGTGGGCTGCCGCTGGCTTCCGGCTCGGCCTCGCGAGTGTGAATGATGACGCGATCGCGGCGGGCGTCAAAGACTGCGCCGTTGAAGCGTGAGCCCGTGACCCTGTTGACCTCCGATCGCGGAAAAACCGCGTAGAACTCCGGACGCACGGCGCCGCAGGCATCGCAGTGAAAGGGACTTCCGGCGTCATCAGGAGATGCGCCGTCCAGATGCGACGGGTCGAGAATCGCCAGCATGCCTGCATCCTTGGCCTGATTGAAGCCGGTAATCGCCAGTCGATCGGGCGACAGCCAACGGACGTTCAGGACCCAGCCGCTGTTGACGAATGTGCCATGCCGCGCGAAGCGATCGTCGAGCACGGTCACTAGACTCGGCCACCACGTATCGTGATGCGCCGAGACCGCAATGCGGCGTCCCTCCGGCGCGTCGAGCACGTCGGCATCCGTGAGCGTCCACGGCTCATCGAACGCGGCGCCCGCAAACGTCCAGCGATCGTGGAAGGCAAAGCTGCGCAGGAGCAGGCCCGCTGGGCTGAGCCAGCGCAGCAGGCCACCCTTCGGCTCGCCGTCGCTCCGGCGCGAGGTGTGGGCCGTCAACAACAGCACGCCGGGCGCATCCCCCTCGAGCGTGATGGTTGGCGGCACGTCGGGCAACGCCGCCTTCTCATCAGCCGGAAGATCAAAACGCCACACCTCACGACCGTCCGGCGATGTCGCGATCATTCGCTCAATCGTGACGTCGTAGCGCAGCGTGTCGGCGCGCGCGTGACTCCGCCCGCGCCAAGCGACCGCCGCCAGCACGACAACTGTCAGGACCGCCGCGCCTGCCACGTACGGCCATCGGTGCCCGGCCGGTGCCAGCACCGGCGTCACCGCCGACACTGGCGCCGGCGCAGCCGTGGGCTCATCCGGCGTCTCGGACAACGGCGCCACGGGCGTAACAATCGTCCGGCTGTCGCGCAGCCATTGGTCCACCTCGGACCTGTAGGCAAACACCGACGCGCCGCGCGCGCCCGCGACCCGTCGGATCGGCAGCCCCTGGCCTTCCCACCGTTGCACTGTCCGAATGTCACGCGCCAGATAGTCGCCGATCGCCTTCCACGAATCGAGCCGGTCGTGTTCCGGCAGTGTCTCGCTCATGAAGTGCGGCTAGTGTAGAGAAAACGCGGCCATGTCGTCTAATGCCGTGCTTTGTCTATTGCGCAGTGACGCTGCCAATGCGAGTCTCCGGCGTCACTTTCTCCGCTCTCCTTCGCTCCGCCGCTTCGATGGGAGTCCCATGCCTCAAAGCCGTCAGCTACGCCGCACCGCCGTCATCACGACCGCCGCTTTCCTGCTCACGACGGCAGCACCGCTGCCGCTCTACTCTTCCGCACTGCCCGACGATGGCGCGGTGATGACGCGCATCCCGAATCAGGCCCAGGCCGCCGGCCAGCCCATCTTCGACTGTTCGGGGATGCAGTCAACGGCGGCACGGCTCAGGGCCGGGCTGCCGGTTCAGGACGAATGGATCAGGCGCACCGAGGAACAGCTGAAGGCTGCGAAGGAAGGTGTTCAGCAATCGAAAGAGGCGCTCAAGGAACTTGCCCTGAAGACCGCCACGGATCTGGCGATGCATCAGCTGCAGATGGTCCGCGAGCTCGAGGACGCCGTCAAAAACGCGCCTGGGGCGGTCGCCAAAGCGAAGTGGCTGGCGCGCATCGACAAGATGAAGGAAGGCGCCGAGGCGGTCGAAAAGCTCACCAGTGCGGGGAACGCCGGCGTCGATCTTGGCGTCGCGATCAGGCAGAACCGCGCCACGCTGGAAGAGTTCGTCAACCAGGTCCAGGAAAGCGGCATCAGCGACGAGCTCGGGATCAAAGCCGCGGAGTTTGCGGGCCCGGTCGGCGTGGCCGTTGTCGAGAGTTTCGTGGCGGCACGTGACGCGTTCTTCGCCGGCTATCAGGGCAAGATGAGTCTCGACGAACAGGACGCGGCCGAGCGGAATCTCGCGCAGATGCGCGCCGCCAGGAGCGCGGTCGAAAGCCGCGCGTACGAGCTCGACGGCATCGTCGCCGCCGAGTGCGCGCCGAAACCGCCGGCGCCCAAGGATCGCATTATGGTGCAGGATCCACCGTCCGCAGCCACGCCTGCACCGCCAGCCGCGCCTCCCGCACCGGCGGCGCCGCCAGCGGCCGCAGCTCCGCAGCGACACGGCGGCAGCGGGGCCGGTATTCTGCTCGGCCTCGCCGTTGCCGGCGGCGTCGGGTACTACGCGTACACGAAGCTGCCAAAGAATTGCGTCGCGCCGACCGCGGACATCCCATCCATCTGCGCGTATCAGGGCGGGGGCAGTTCAGCCTGCCAGACCGCGCTGGCCGATCAGAAAGCCTACTGCCAGTGCATGGGGTTCGCCGGCTTCAACGCCGGTAGCGGCAGCTGCCAGTAGCGCGAATGCGGCGCGAGGCGCGAGCTCGGTGATCTTCTGGCTCGCGCTGGCCGCACTCGGGGCCCCGCAGGTTCCGGTGCGCGGCATCGTAACCGATCCGGACGCACGAGCGGTGGCGGGCGCCCACATCGAATTGACCTGCGGCACGGCGCGTGCCTCAGGCGCATCCGATGCGGGCGGAACGTTCTCGATCGATCCGCCCGGCGTCGCACCGTGCCTGCTGCGCGTCCGCCGCGACGGGTTTGCTGAATACACTCGTCTGTTGAATCCACCGCTCGCGACGGCGCCCATCCGAATACGGTTGGTGCTCTCGCGGCGCGAGGAACAGGTTGACGTGCGGGCGGTCCGGCCAGGCCCCGCGCGCGCCGCGGCCGGCATCGCGGATGCCGCCGACCTCACCGCTGAGCGCCTGGGCATTGCTGGCCCGGACATGACGCGATGGCTGGCGCTGGCGGCACGGGCCGCGGGCCAGTCGCCCGGTTCGCGGTCCCTGACGGTCAATGGTCTGGACTCCGCGGTCCCGCCACCCGCCGACGAAGTCACGTCGGTCCGCGTCGCCAACGATCCGTTCAGCGCTGAGTTCTCGGGTGCGGATCGCGTTCGGATCGAAATCACCGCGGAACCCGGGCGCCGGTGGACCATGGCGGTATCACCGGGCGTGTTCGAGGCCGGACGCCGCGACTTGCTGCTCCCGGCCGCTTCCACAACGTCGCAAAGCCGTACGCTCAGCGCCGGGGGGCCACTGTCGAAGAGCGGCCGGCTGCGCGTCTTCGCGTCTGCGTCGGAGATTCGCAACGACAGCCATCCCACGTACCTGAATGCCACCGGCGACGCGCTCGCGTCAACCGTGGCCTCCTCCAGCGAAACGCACGGCTGGACGACGGGCGCGGCCGGATGGCTCGGCACGCTGGCAGTGCAAGCCGCGTTCTCCGCCTCCGGAACGCGCATTGCGAATGGAGGCGTCGGCGGACGATCGGATCCGGCCGGTGCCATGAATCTCGACACGGCGGCGCGCCGTTTTCAGACAACGTGGCGGCGCACTGGAACCGAGTGGTCGATTCGCGGCGGACTGTCCGTGGACCACCAGCGCAGCGACACGATCGCCGCGAGCGTGGGGCCGGGTCGTGTGCTCGCCGGTCGACTCATCGCCGGCGCGCCCGACGCCCTGTCGTTGTCACAACGCGCAACGTCATGGCGTGTGAGAACGGTTATGGAATCGGCGCATGACACGCCCGCGCGCTGGTTGTTCGGTGTCGATGCCTCTCTGGACGACCTTTCGGGATCGCGCGCGCCCAATCCCGATGGTTTCCTGGTTGTCACCGACCCGAATGCGACCGGCGGCGTGTGGTTCAACCGCGCGGCGCCGGTTGCGGCCGCTGTGCGCACGCGAGCGGCGGCATTGTTCGGCCAGCGGACGCTTGTCACCACCGATCGCGTGTGGCTTCGACTCGGCGCGCGCGCCGACTGGCAGCACGACCAGGGCGTGGCGCTTTCTCCGCGGCTATCGGCCGGCGTCGCGCTGGCTGGATTTCTTGTCGGCGCGAACCTTGGGGTTTTCAGCGACCCATGGTCGGCGGCGGCCGAACTCGAGCGGCGGTACCGGGTCGCGCCACCGCCATTGACGGTGTCCGCCGACGGGCAAATATGGCCGGTCACCTTCACCGGCCAACCTCAACGTCGCAGCGACACCGTTCTGCGCGCGTCGATCATCCGGCCCGTCGGTCGGGCGATCGTAGCCGCCGAGGAAACATGGACGCGAGGGCGTCACCTCGCGGGGCTCACCCGCTCGGCAACGCTCAGCGCGCTCGTCGACACGCTCGACAGCTCTCGATCGATGTCGCGCTGGCTGACGCATCTGCGAATCGACATGCCGTTCGGATCGTGGACGACGACGGCCCACTATGAATTCGCGGACGCACACGATAACACCGACGGCATCTTCACGTGGCCGGAGGCGCAGACGGATCTAGCGGCTGAATGGGGGCCGTCCTCGGGCCTGCCCCGCCACGCGTTCACGGCGCTGACGTCGGGGGCCCTCGGGCACGGCGTTCAGTTCCTGCTGTCCGCCCGCGCCGCATCGGGCACGCCGTTTTCGCTCGTCACCGGCCTAGACCCCGGCGGCGTGTTCACCTTCACCGGCCGCGTGAGCCGCGCGCGCAATCAACAGCGGCTGCCGTCGACGAGCGACCTGTCGGTGTACTGCTCGCGGCCATTTCTTCTGCCGTTCGGCGGGCTCACGATCGACACCGGCGTGCGGCTCGAGAATCTCCTCGGCACGGTGACCCCGCTGGAGGTCGAGCGATTGGCGTCTTCGCCATTCGCGGGTCGGCCGGTCAGCGCCGCCCCGGGCCGCACGTTCAGCGTTTGGGTCACAATCGGGCGAAAATAGGCACTCCCCAGATGTATGATGCGCCCCACAGGAGCCCTTTATATGTGGAGTCGGCGTCAATTTCTCAATCATGCCAGCGCAGGCACTGCGGCGTTCGCCACGGTGAACGCGCGGGGACTCGATCGTCTCTTCGCCGCGTCGGCTGACGCGGCCGGGCGCGATCCGCTCGAGGTCGCGCAGGACGAAGCCTACTGGCGCACCGTCCAGGAAGCCTTCACGCTCGACCGGACCATGGTCAACCTGAACAACGGGGGCTGCAGCCCGGCGCCCACGGTGGTGCACGAGGCGTTCAAGCGCTATCTCGATCATTCCAATCAGGCGCCGTCCTATTACATGTGGCGCGAGGTCGAACCGGGCATCGAGAACGCGCGCCGCGGGCTGGCGATGGACACCGGCGTGGATCCGGAGACCATGGCGATCACCCGCAACGCCAGCGAATCGCTGCAGATCGCGCAGCTCGGCCTCGACTTCAAGCCGGGCGACGAGATTCTGACGACCAATCAGGACTACGGCCGCATGCTTCAGACCTACGACCAGCGCGTGCTGCGTGACGGGGTCAAGCTGACGAAGATTTCGTTTCCCGTGCCGGCCACGTTTGCCGATCTGGTGAAGCGCTTCGAGCAGGCCATCACGCCACAGACCAAGCTGATGCACTTCTGCCACATCACCAACCTCACGGGCCAGATCTTTCCGGTGAAGGAACTGTGCGCCATGGCGCGGGCCCGCGGCATCACAACGATCGTGGACGGCGCGCACGCGTACGCGCACTTCCCCTTCAAGCTGACGGACTTCGACTGCGACTTCTACGGCACGAGCCTGCACAAGGGCCTGCTCACACCGATCGGCGCCGGCTTCCTCTACGTGCGCCGGGACCGGATCGAGAAGCACTGGGCGCTGCAGCCGGCGGGCGTCGGTCAGGCGAAGGACATCCGCAAGTTCGAGGAGATCGGCACGCACCCGGCGGCGAACCACAACGCGATCTCCGAGGCGCTGGTGTTCCACCGCGGCATCGGCAGCGAGCGCAAGGCCGCGCGCCTGCGCTATCTGCGCAACCGCTGGGCCGAGCGGCTCATCAAGCATCCGCGCGTCGTGCTGCATACCTCGCTCGATCCGACGCTGTCGTGCGCGATCGGCACGGTGCAGATCAAGGGCATTCCCACGGGCAACGTCGGCACGAAACTGTGGAACGAGCACCGCATCCTCACGACGCCGATCGTGCACCCGGAATTCGAGGGGCTGCGCGTGACGCCGAACGTCTACACGACACTGGACGAGATCGATCTGTTCGCCGACGCGATGGAAAAGATGGCCAAGACGTAGACATCGGACGATCGATAATCGATATTCTGCAATCTACGATTGGAAATCGGGGAATTGCGGAATCGCAGATCGGGAATCGGGAATCGAAGACCGGGAATCGAAGATCGGGAATCGAAGATCGAGAATCGGCAATCGAGAGCCGCCGCGGGGCGCCGACAGTGGCGGCGATTCCCGATTCCCAGATTCTCGATCTGCGATTCGCGATTTTCCGATTTTTCGATGTGCGATTGCCAATTTTAAATTTCGCAATTTATCGATGCAAGCCTCAGTGAAAGTCATGCGATTCCACTTCCGGGCCGGTGTGCTGCAGCGCATCGGCCCGGTCCACTTTCACCGACACCGAACCATCCTGGTTCTGCAGCACGCCTTCGAGGATCAGGTACGGCGAATCGACGAGGACGCGCTTGTACTCCGCAAACACCTGCGGCGTGACGATCGCGTTCGCGATGCCCGTCTCGTCTTCGAGCGACAGGAACACAAACCCTTTCGCCGTGCCCGGACGCTGGCGCGTGATCACGGCGCCGGCCACGCGGACGCGCCGGCCGGGGCGGGTGCGTTTCAGATCGCCGGCGCGCAGCACGCCGCGCGTGGCCAGCGACGCGCGCGCCAGCGCCATGGGATGCGGACCGATGGTCAGGCCGGTGCCGCCGTAATCCGCGGCGACACGTTCGAGCAAGGACATCTGCGGGAGCGGAGACATCTGCCCTTGAATCTGGTTAGCTGACGATCTGGTTAGCTGGCTATTGGAATCTGTTATCTGGTCATCTGGGTTATCGGATTGAGCTATTGGGATATCTTTCGCGCGTTCGGCCTGCCAGAGTGCCGTCCGGCGATCGCCGCCGATTGGCGCCAGCGCGCCGATTTCGGCCAGGACGCGCAGTTCCTCACGCGACACCTGCGCGAGATTCGCCAGATCATCGATCGACCGATAACCCGATTCGCACGGCTCCTCCCTCTTCCCTTTTCCCTTTTCCCTATACCTTTGCCCTCTGCCCTCTGCCCTTTGCCCTAACACAATCCGCTCCCCGGTTTCCCTGCGGAGTCCCTTCACGCAGCAGAGTCCCAATCGCACCGCGCCGTCGGATTGCACGTGACAGTCCCAGCGTGACGTGGTGACATCCACCGGCGCGAAGCGCACGCCGCGGCGCTGCGCATCTTTCACGAGCGTCGCCGGATGATAAAACCCCATCGGCTGGTTGTTGAGGAGCGCCGTGTAGAACGCCGCCGGAAAGTGCGCCTTGAGATACGCGCTCGCGTAGACGATCAGCGCAAAGCTGGCGGCGTGCGACTCGGGAAATCCGTAGAGCGCGAACGACGAGATGGACTTGACGATGCGATCGGCGGCTTCGCCCGTGATGCCGTTGACGGCCATGCCCGCGCGCAGCCGCACCTCGATCGCCTCCATGCGCTTCACCGACCGCTTGAAGCCCATCGCCCGCCGCAGCTCTTCCGCTTCGCCGCCGGAGAAACCCGCCACGACCATCGCCATCCGCAGCAATTGCTCTTGAAACAGCGGCACGCCCAGGGTGCGCTTCAACACCGGCTCGAGCAGCGGATGATCGTAGGTCACCGGTGCTTCGCCGCGCCGCCGCCGCAGGTACGGATGCACCATGTTTCCGACGATCGGTCCCGGCCGGATGATGGCCACTTCGACCACGATGTCGTAGAAGTGCTCGGGTTTCATGCGCGGCAGCGTGGCCATCTGCGCGCGCGATTCCACCTGAAAGACACCGATGGTGTCCGCGTGCTGCAGCATGGCGTAGACGGCCGGGTCGTCCGGCGGCAAATGGGCTAGATCGACCTTCGGCAATGGGGCAATGGGGCAATGAGGCAATGAGGCAATTGCCCCATTGCCCCACTGCCCCATTGGCTCATTGATAATCGTGAGCGCGTCCTCGAGCGCGGCCATCATGCCGAGGCCGAGCAGGTCCACTTTCACGATGCCGAGGTCCGCGCAATCGTCCTTGTCCCACTGCACGACGACGCGGCCGGGCATGGACGCCGGCTCGAGCGGCACCACCTCGTCGAGGCGCCCCTGGCAGATCACCATGCCGCCGGAATGCTGGCCGAGATGGCGCGGCAGGTCCTGCATCTGCTGCCACAGTTCGCCGAACTGCAGAAATCGCGCGTCGGCGGGATCGAGACCGGCCTCCTGCAGATTGCGCGCGAGCGACTCGGCCGGGTCGACCCACTCGAACTGATGCATCATCCGCGCGAGCCGATCGATTTCTTCTTCGGCCAGGCTCATCACCTTGCCCACCTCGCGCGCGGCGCTGCGGCCGCGGTACGTGATCACGTTGGCCGTCATCGCGGCGCCCAGACGGCCGTACCGTTCGTACACATACTGAATGACGCGTTCGCGGCGATCGCCGCTCGGCAGATCCAGATCGATGTCGGGCCACTCGCCGCGCTCCTCCGAGAGAAACCGCTCGAACAGCAACTCCATCCCCACCGGATCGACGGCCGTGATGCCGAGCGCGTAGCACACGGCGCTGTTGGCCGCCGAGCCGCGCCCCTGCGTGAGAATGCGGTTCTGCCGGCAGAAATTGACGATGTCCCACACGATCAGGAAGTAGCCGGCCAGCTCGAGCGTCTCGATCAGATGCAGTTCGCGATCAATCTGCGCGCGGGCCTTGTCGTGGTACGGGCGATACCGGTCGCGCGCGCCCACCTGCGCCAGCCGGCGCAGAAACGAGATCTGGGTTTCGCCGGCCGGCACGGGATACTCGGGAAACCTGTAGCCGAGGTTCGCCAGCGTGAAGTCAAGCCGCTCGGCCAGCGCGTCGGTGCCCGCGAGCGCCTGCGGCAGATCCGAGAACAGCCGCGTCATGATCTCCGGCGGTTTCAGATACCGCTCCGCGTTGGCCGTCAGCCGCCGCCCGGCCTGCTCGAGCGTCACGCCATGGCGAATGCACGTGAGCACGTCGAAGAGCGGCCGATCCTCCGGCGTGGCAAACCGCGCGCCGTTGGAGGCCATCACCGGCACCCGGAACGCCGCGGCCAGGTCGAGCAGCGCGCGATTGTCCGACTCTTCGTCCCGGCCGAGATGGCGCTGCAATTCGACCCACACGCCCTGGCGGCCGAACACCCCAACCAGTTGATCGATCAGCCCGCCGACCCCGTGCCGCTCGGCCGCCAACGCGCCGCGACCGGCCAGCGCGATCAGCCCCGCGGAGCGGCCATCGAAATCCTTGAGCGTGTACCGCGCCTCGCCCTTGGCCGCGCGCAGCTTGCCCTGCGTGATCGTGCGGCACAGATTGCGATAGCCCTCGGCGGTGGACACCAGGATGGGAAGGTGCCAGGGGGGCAGGGTGTCAGGGTGCCAGGGTGCGGGGTGCCAGGGTGCGGGGTGCGAGGGTGCGGGGTGCCAGGGTGCCGCACCACTCATCGTGAGTTCGGCGCCGACTATCGCCTTCAGGCCGGCTTTGTTGGCGGCGCGATAGAACTGCGGGGCGCCGTACACGCCGTCGGCGTCGAGCAGCGCCAGCGCCGGATAGCCCAGAGCGGCGGCACGATCAATCAACGTCTCGGGAAGCGACGCTCCCCGCAAAAACGAGAAGGCGGAGGAGACGTGCAGTTCGGTGAACATGGCGGTTCGTGGGGTTCGTGGGGTTCGTCGGGTTCGTCGGGTTCGTGGGGTTCGTGAGGTTCGTCGGGTTCGTGGGGTTCGGCGGGTTCAGTCGTATGTGCCTTCGAGTTCCCAGTTGTTCGTGAGGCGGTTGCGGCTGACGCGCACGAGCGTGCCGTTCTTGAGTTGCATGTCCCACGAATCGCGGTCCCAGGCGGCGCCATCGCGGCGCCACCACCGGCCCGACGACCGCCACGGCCCAGCCTTCGCGACGATCTCGAGCGACGCCATGCGGACCGCGCGTGGATGCCGCCAGCGACGCAACGCCGGCCCCGAACGCACCCGAACCGCACTACCTCCGTCAGCCCCCCGAACCTCGTTCGCAGTCTCTCGAACCTCGAACCGTTGTTGTGTGATGTCTCTTTCATCGTTTGTGTCTCTGATTTCCGGCGCGCCGATTTTCGCTTCTCCCATGAGCGCCCCCAGCCGGGCAATCAGCGTGGCGAGGGTTTCCGGCGCCGGCAGCGTGCGCACGAACAGCGCGCCCTGCGCAATACGCCCCGGCGACACGTCCACCTCGAGTTCCACGGCATCGACACCGCAGTTTTCAATGTTTCTGCCTTCTAACTTGTTTCCGCCTTCTAGCTTGTTTCTGCCTTCTGCCTTCTGCCTTCTGCCTTCAACCGGATTCGCCTCCAAGTCGAGCAGGATCAGCGTCCGGAGCACCTTCGGATCCCGCATGGGCGCGGGCAGATGCAGCGTGCGCTCATACCCGGCCTTCGACACGAGCGCCAGCCGCGTGGTGATCGACACGGCCCCGCGATCGGCCTGCTCCAGCTGCCTGGAGAGCGATTCGCACAGTCGCGCCAGCACGAACGCGAGCGGCTCCAAACCCTCGATCGGCCAATCGAGCGCCAAGCGTTCGAGAAATTTGCGCGGTTGTTCCCCGGGCACCATCGGCGCGCGATCCTGCCCCAGTGCCACTTCGTGCATGCGCGCGCCCAGATCACCGAACCGCGCGCGCAATTCCGCGCGCGGCAGCGCGGCCAGCTCCCCGAGCGTGTGAATGCCCCAGCGCAATAATGTCGCGAGCACCTGCACGTGCGCCTTCGTGTACCCCGTGTTGCTCTGACGCATGGGCGACGGCGCCGCGCGGAAATTCCGGCCGCGCGCCACCCGCCGCCGCCGCACAACGTCCGCCATCGGCGCCAGATCGCGCACCGACAACAGGACCTCCACCGGATACGCCGCCAGCGCCGCCGCTTCGCGCCCCGGCTCCACCACCGTGACCGGCGCCCCGCTGTGCATCGCCATTACCCACGCGGCGGTCGCTGTGCCGGCCACCGCCACTCGCATCATCACGCCCCGCTCGGCCGCCAGCCGCTGCACCTCGTGCGCGATATCGCGCGGCGATCCAATCACACGCGCCAATCCACTCGCGTCGAAGATGACGCCGGCATCGCCGTGCATCTCCACGCGCGGCGAACACAACCGCGCGATCTCCTCCAGCACACCTCCCGAACCCACCGAACCTCCCGAACCTCCCGAACCTGTGATGGCACATTTCACAGCCGTACCCGAGCCTTCCCGATGTCCCGCGCAGACGTGATGGACGCGTCGACATCCAGCCCGTCCAGCCGGCGGCGCTGCGCGCTGTCGCCCGTCCAGCGCGCGCGCGCGGTGAGCCGCACCGACCAGCCCCGCGGACTGCGCGCCATGGGGGCATCCGCCAGCAGCAAACACACGGTGTCGCGGCCTTCGTTGGCATGCGCCAGCCGCATCCATGACGAAGCCGGCACACGACGCACCGCGGCCGGCGGTACATCCGCCAGATCCAGGACCACCACGCCAAATCCGCCGGCGCGGACAATCAGATCCGCCGCCCGCAACCCCCGGCGCACGATCGCGTCTATCTGCTCCGAAGCCGCGCGTGATCCGGCCACCTCCGACACGCTGGGCCCGCGCACCCACAACACACGCGTCACATCCACACCCGCGGCCGCCGCCATAACGGGGTCGAACCGATCGAGGCTGTCAACCAGGCCCACCACCTCGCCGCGGCCGGTGGCCGCCGCCAATGTCGCCACCAATACGCTCGTGCGCCCGGACGATACCGGCCCGGTCACTTCCGACAGTTCGCCTCGCCGCCACCCACCACCCAGCGCCTCGTCCAAGGCGGCCAACCCCGTCGGCGCCGTCGCGGGCACGAGCTCCGGCCGGGCCAACGTGCCGTCCAGACTGCGGGCGCGCAGCAGCCCTTCAATGCGCTGAATTGCTTGGGAAACCATCGTATGTTTCGCCTAACTTTCGCCTACTATACCCGCGGGACCGGCCCTCCGCAACATGTAAGATGTCGAGGTTGTGACGCAATCCGAGCTCGAACCGACCGAGGCCCCGGCTCCCTGGTGGCATCGGGTGGCCGTAGCCCTGACCCACCGCAACTTTCGCTTGCTCTGGCTGGCCGCGCTGGGCTCCACGATCGGCACGTGGATGCAGCAATACGCGCAGGGCCTGCTGGTCTACGACCTCACCAAGTCGAGCTTCTACCTCGGGCTCGATGGCGCCCTGGCGCAGTTGCCGATCCTGCTCTTCATGCTGATCGGCGGTGTCGTGGCCGATCGCTACGACCGCCGCAAGCTGCTGGCCGGATCGCAATACACGCAGGCGTTCTCCGCCTTCACGCTGGCGCTTCTCGTCTTCACGCACCACATCACCATCTGGCATGTGTTGACGATGTCGTTCATTACCGGATGCGGGCAGGCCTTCGGCGGCCCGGCGTATCAGTCGATGATTCCGACGCTCGTGCCGCGGCAGGATCTGCCGAACGCGATCGCGCTCAACTCCACGCAGTTCAATCTGTCGCGCGTGCTCGGCCCGATGATCGGGACGGGCGTCCTGCTGAGCCTCGGCACCGCCGCCTGCTTCGGCATCAACGGCGTCTCGTACTTTCTCGTGATCTTTGCGCTGGCGTCGCTGCGCGTGCCGCCGCATCCGCCCTCCACGCCGGGCCAGCACAAGCCGATCCTGGACGATCTGGGCACGGGGCTGCGCTACGTGCGCAACAACCGCGTCACGCTGACGCTCACGGTGCTCGTGGCGTTCTCCACCTTCCTGGCGACGCCCGTGTTCACGCTGCTGCCGGCGTTTGCCAACACCGGCTTCTCCGAAGGACCCGGCACCGCGGCCACGCGCCTGGCCACGCTGCAGGCCTGTCAGGGACTCGGCGCGATCGTCGGCGCGCTGACCATCGGCGCGGCCGGCCGGTTCAAGGGCATGGGCCGCGCGCTGCTCATGCTGCAGGCGCTGCTCGGCGTGCTGGTCCTGTCGTTCTCGCTGACGCACTACTGGGCCGCCAACTGCTTCTTGATCTTCATCACCGGCATGTTGTCCATGGCGGTGTTCTCGATCAGCTTCTCGATCGTGCAGCTGGCCGTGCCCGACGATCTGCGCGGCCGCGTGGTCAGCGTCTACATGGTGGCGTTGCGCGGCGGCGGGCCGCTCGGCGGCCTGGTGACGGGCGCCGTGGCCGACACGATCACGGCGCCGCATGCGCTCGCGCTCAACGGGGCCGTGCTGAGCGCGATCGCGCTCGGCGTGCTGGTTTCGGGGCGCGGACGCGCGCTGCGCGCGTTATAGACATGGCCCGCATCCTCGTCGTCGAAGATCACGCCGACATCGCGGAGCTGATCAGCCACTACCTCGTGAAGGCCGGCCACACGCCCGAGGTCGTGGCGTCGGGCACCGCGGTGGTGCCCCGGCTGCTCGACGCGCCGGCCGATCTCATCCTGCTCGATGTGATGCTGCCCGGCATGGACGGCCTGCGCGTGTGTCAGGCCATCCGCGCGGAGCCGAAGACCGCCGGCACGCCGGTGGTCATGTTGACCGCGCGCGGCGAGGAAACCGATCGCGTGCGCGGCCTCGAGCTCGGCGCCGACGATTACATCACCAAGCCGTTCAGCCCCAGGGAGCTGGTGGCGCGAGTGGCCGCGCATCTGCGGCGAGCGGAACGCGCTGCCGCCAGGGGCGCCGGGCCTGGAGAGCCGCCCGGCCTGCGTACGGATTCCGGGGTGATCACGTACGGCCCGATCACGATTGACGTCGAGCGGCACCGGATCAGTCACGACGGTGCGGAAGCGCGGCTCACCGCGAAGGAATTTCTGCTGCTGCGATATCTGATCGAGCATCGCGGCCGCGTGCTGTCGCGCGACCGGCTGCTCACCGACGTGTGGGGCTACAACTACACGGGCGGCACGCGGACGGTGGACGTGCACGTGCGCCGGATCCGCGAAAAGCTGCCGGTGCTCGCGCGCGCCCTGACGACCATCAAGCAGTTCGGCTACAAGCTGGAGGAGACGCCATGACGTTTCGCGGCCGCATCTTTCTGGCGGCGTTCGTCACCACCGCGCTGTCGCTCGCGGGCTCCACGGTGCTCGTGTCCGTGGAGCTGCGCCGCGGCCTTCGCGAGGACGTCGGACACACGCTGATGCAGCACGCGCGACTGGCCGCCGAGCTGCTGGCCGGTCGCACGGACCTGCCCGATCCCGAGCTGGAGGCCCAGCAACTGGGCCGCCGCATCAACGCGCGCGTGACCTTCATCGATGCGCGCGGCCAGGTGCTCGGCGATTCGGACGTCGCGCGCGAACGGCTGCCCGAGCTCGAGAACCACAATGCCCGGCCCGAGGTGATAGCCGCCCGCGCGAGCGGCGAGGGCACCGCCACTCGAGGATCGGTCACGATCGGCGTCGACACCACCTACGCCGCGGCCGTCGTCCGCAACAGTGCGGTGTCCGTGGTCCGTGTGGCGCTGCCGCTGACCGCCGTTGACGAGCGCGTGCGCGGCATGCAGCAGCTCGCGGCGGTGGGCCTGGCGATCGCGCTGATCATGGCCGCCGGCCTCGCGTGGGGCACATCGGTGCTCTTGAGCGGCCGGCTGCGCCGGATCGCGGAGACCGCGGCGCGCTACTCGCAGGGCGACTTTTCGCGCCCGACGTTCGAGTATGGCGCGGACGAGATCGGCACCGTGGCCCGCGCGCTCGACGCGTCGGTGCGCGAGCTCGGCAAGCGGCTGGACGAGATGACGCGCGAGCGCGCCGAGCTCGCCAGCATCCTCGCGGGCATGTTCGAAGGCATCGTCCTGGTCGATCGGGATCGACGGCTGGTGCTGACCAACGACGCCGCGCGTCAGATGCTGCAGCTCCCCGCGAATGCCACGGGGCGGGTCTACAAGGACGTGATGGTGGACCCGGATGTGATGTCGATGCTGTCGGCCGCGCTCCAGGGCCAGCCCACGGCGCCGCGCGAAGTGCGCCTGGAGCATTCGCCGAACGGGGCCTTCATCGCCAACGTCGTGCGCGTGGAGCATGCGCCGGACGGCGGCGCCGTGCTGGTGCTGCACGACGTCACCGAACTGCGCAAGCTCGACCGCATCCGCCGGGATTTCGTGGCCAACGTGTCGCACGAACTGCGCACGCCGCTGACCGCGGTGCGCGGTTACGTCGAGGCGTTGCTCGATGCGCCGCCCGCCGAGGACGCCGACCGGCGGCGTTTCCTCGAGATCATCGGCCGGCACACGATGCGGATGGAGCGGCTCGTGCGGGATCTACTGCGCCTGGCCCGGCTCGACGCGGGACAGGAAACGCTCGAGCGCGGCATGGTGCCGCTTGACGCGCTGCTCAACGACGTCGAGATGGACATGACCGAGGCGCTGAACCGGAAACGCCAGCGCCTGGTACGCCACCTCGCCCCGGACGCCGGGTCGATCGATGCCGACCCGGCTAAGCTCCACGACGTCCTGCGAAACCTCATCGAGAACGCCATCAACTACGGCCCGGAGGATTCCGTGATCGACGTCAGCGCGTCGCGTGACGGACGGGCCACGACGATCGAGGTCGCCGACCGCGGCCCCGGCATCCCCACCTCGGACCTGCCGCGCATCTTCGAGCGGTTCTACCGCGTGGACCGGTCGCGCACGCGCGATCCCGGCGGCACGGGTCTCGGCCTGGCCATCGTGCGGCACCTGGTGGAACTGCACGGCGGCACCGTCAGCGCCGCGCGCCGCGACGGCGGCGGCACGACGGTGACGGTACGTATTCCTGAATCTGGTTAGCTGACGATCTGGTGAGCTGACTATTGGAATCGGGTCATTGCTTCAGCCGGCTATTGATCGTGCTATCGTTAATCGACGATTGACGATATGAGCCGCCGCCAGACAGCCCCCCCACCCGAAGACGCGGAACTCGCCGCCTTCGCCAAAGCCCTGGGCCACCCGATCCGTGTGCAGATCCTGCGGATCCTGGCCCGCGAGAACGCGCACCGGTGCTGCCGCATCGTCGACGAACTGCCGCTGGCGCAGTCCACGGTGTCGGAACACCTGCGCATCCTCAGAAGCACCGGCCTGGTGCGCGCCAACGAATCGGATCCGCAGGTGATGTATTGCATCGTTCCGGCGGCGTTGCGGCGCTTCAAGTCGCTCCTGGGCGCGCTGTGAACGTCGCCGCGCGCAGGCGGGGGATTCTGCTGGTGGGATACGTGTTCAACGCGGTGTCGTAGCCGCAACGGGGGGACGCCATGAAGGACGTGAAAGTGCTGGGCACCGGAGGTGACGCCATGACGACGCCCGCGCGCCGCGCGCCGATGCTGATCGCCGCGCTGCTCGTCCTCGCCATCGCCGGCCCCGCGGCCGCCCAGCCGCTGAAACCCGAGCTCGAACGCCAGGCCGCGGAGATCGAAACCAAATTGATGGCGACGTGCTGCTTCGCGCAGCAGGTGTCGGTGCACCCGTCGGCGGCCGCCGAGCAAGCCAAGCTCGACATCCGGCGGCGACTGGCCGCCGGGGAAACCGAGCGCCAGATTCTGGCGGCGTACGTCGCGCAGTACGGGAAACAGGTCCTCGCCCAGCCGCCCGCCGAGGGCTTCGACATCAGCTTGTACGTGATGCCGTTCGTTCTGCTGGTCGGCGGATTCGGCGTCGTCATCCTGCTCGCGCGACGATTCACGCAGCACGCGCCGGCGGCCGCGGCCGGAGCCCCAGCACTGACGACCGACGTCAATCAGCGTCTGGATGACGAGCTGCGAGATCTGGATTGATCGACTCGGTGTCGTGTCGTCCATAGTTCAAGGTCCACGGTCCAACGTCACGCGTCGTCCTCGGGTCCTGTCGGTCCCGGGTCCTCGGTCCGCGTGCACGTGCACATCGGACGCAGGACCCGCCGGACCTGCGGACAACAAGTGACCTTGGACGTTGAACCCCGAACCTTGGACTG
>JAKALV010000232.1 GCA_021824055.1 Acidobacteriota bacterium | reverse complement strand
CACGCTGCCGAGCGCGAACGGGCCCACGGCCTTGAGGATGGCGACGGCAAATGCCGGGCCGCCGTCGGCGACCTGCGAGTCGTTCAGCATCTTCGCAAGATCGGTGACCCGCTTGCCCGTGATCTCGACAAAGCACGGCAGCTTTCGGCCGAGCTCCTCACCGAGACTCTGGGCCTGATCGATCAGCGCATCCACGGAATCGGTCGTGCGCTGTCCGCGGGCCAGCACGCTGCTCGATTCCGAATCGGCGACGAAGCCGAAGATGTAGTACTTGCCGCCGAGGACGTGCATGCGAAGGGCGGCGACATCGCCGTTGAACCGGCGGCCGAGACCGCCGAGGATCCGGTCCGAGGCCGCGTCGTTGCCGAACAGCTGGTCCCACGTCGCCAGCTTGAGAAGATCCCGGACATCCGACTGCATCAGCGTCCGGTAGCAGGGCGCGCCCTCCTCCAGCCCTTTCTCGAACAGGAGGTTCAGTTCGCTGGCCGTCGCCTGCACATCCGCGTGTGACTGATGCGCGCTCGCGTCGGCGTCGCCGGTGGCGTCGACCACGTAGACACTGCGCGAGTCGGACGCCGCGCGCGCGGTGGAGGCACACAGAAACACAAGCGCCAGCGCCACGGCGGCGCGGCCCGAGCGACGGGTGAGTCGTCCACTCATCACGAGGACCGGCACGACAAAGAACCTGGCCAGCGACCCGCCGGCCCCGGCGACGCTGACGATGATCCGGTACGACTGGCGGATGAGTTCAATGCTCCGGTCGATACGACCCATGATGGCCTCCCACGGATGAGAATGACGGCCTGATTCTACCGCGGGACCGGATTAGAATCTCCCCATGAGAACCGTGAAGCTGATGGGAATCGTGGCGGGCGCCCTGATCGGCGCGACGGTGGCGTTCGCCCAGAACGCGCTCGCCCCCGAGCTCAGCACTAAAGTGGATGCGGCCGTCGCGGACGTGATGGCGAAGACCAGCGTCCCGAGCGCATCGGTCGGCATCGTCCAAGGCGGAAAGATCGTGTTCACGAAGGCCTATGGTCACGCGCGGCTCGATCCGCCGATGGCCGCCACGGCAGAAATGCGGTACGCGATCGGCTCGATCAGCAAGCAGTTCACGGCGGCCTGCCTCCTGCTGCTGCAGCAGGAGGGCAAGCTCTCGATCGACGACCCGCTCTCAAAATACTTTCCGGAGCTGACGCGATCGAAGGACGTGACGATCCGCAACATCCTCACGCACACGTCCGGCTACCAGGACTACGCCCCGCAGGACTACACGATCCCCGCGTGGACCAAGCCGACGACGGCCGACAAGATCATCCATGAGTGGGCGACCAAGCCGCTCGATTTCGAGCCCGGCACGCAGTACCAGTACAGCAACACGAACTTCAACATCGCGGGCCTGATCGTCGAGAAAATCAGCGGCGAGAAGTTCTGGCCGTTTCTGTCGCGCCGCGTGCTCCAGCCGCTGGGCCTGAAGAACACCATCGACCTCGATACCGAACATTCGAAGCTCGAGCCGACCGGCTACATGCGCAACGCGCTCGGCCCGCTGCGGCCGGCGATCATGGAAGCGCCGGGCTGGTACTTCGCGGACGGCGAGATGGCGATGCCGGTGGGCGATCTGCTCACGTGGGACATCAGCCTCATGAACCAGTCGCTGCTGTCGCCCGCATCGTACGCGGCGATGGAAACCGACATGCCGCTCAAGAACGGCCAGACCGCGCACTACGGGCTGGGCGTCGGCGTGTCGACACGCGACGGCCGGCGCGTGGTGTCGCACGGCGGCGAAGTCGGCGGGTTCGTCGCGCAGAACATCGTGTTCCCCGACGACAAGATCGCGGTCGCGGTGCTGACCAATCAGGAAGCCAGCTCGGCGGCCGGCAGCATCGCGCGGGCGATCACGACCCTGCTGTTACCTCCAGCGGCCACGGCCGCCGGACCGGCGGCGGCCGCGGCCAGGGCGGCGGCGCAGGCGAAGCAGATGCTGTCGGACCTGCAGCAGGGGAAGATCGATCGCGCGCTCCTGACGGCCAACTGCAGCTTCTACTTCAGCGACACGGCGGTCGGTGATTTCCAGACAAGCCTGAGCCCGCTCGGCGCCGTTCAGTCGGTGACGCAAACCTCGACGTCACTGCGCGGCGGCATGACGTTCCGCGCCTTCGACGTGACGTTCGCGAACGGCACGAAGGCGCGCCTCACGACGTACACCACGGGCGACGGCAAGATCGAGCAGTTTCTCCTGGACGCGGCGAGCTGATCGCGCCGGCCGCTTCGCGCCGCCGGACCGTGAGGTCCGGCGTGTGCGCCCCGGACCTGAAGGTCCCGGGCTCCAGATGTCCGCGTTGACGACCGGCGCGTTGACGACCGGCGCGTTGACGACCGGCGCGTTGACGACCGGAGCGCTGACGACTGGAGGGCCGGACCTTTAGGTCCGGCCGCCCTCGCGATCAGCTCCGACAGATCCTGCCCTTCGACCAACTTCATTGAGGCGGGTGCCGGAAGCGAGGCTCATTTCTTGATCCCCGCGGCCCAGTTGAGCGCGACGACGATCGATGTCTGATTCGCGGTACCGGAAGCCGACGCCATCTGCTGCACCAGGAAGGCCTGACCGTCCTTCCTCACGACATAAGGAAACGCGTCGTCGTGCGTCTGGTTGCCCATGTTGACCTGGAACAACAGCTTCGGCGTGCCGAGTCGTAGCGTCGTGCCCTCGGCGACGACGTCAACCGCGTACAGGTTTCCCACAGTCGTATAGAACAGCTCACGCCCGTCGGCGCGCCATCGTGGCGCCGTGCCACCGCTCGTTGACACCGACCACTTTCCGCCTGTGCCTGACGCCGGGCGAATGTAGATGTCTGACGAGCCGGTCTCGTTCGATTGGTACGCGATCCACTTGCCGTCTGGCGAAAACTGGCCGAAGCGTTCATAAAATCGCTCGGTCAGGAGCGGCGTGAGCCTGTGATCCGCCGACACGGAGGCCAGCCACACGTCGGTGCCCGTCGCCGGGCTCTTCATCATGCTGAAGAGCACGGCTCGGCCATCGACCGTCCACGCACTCGGTTGCGGTCCCATCGCGCCGACGATGAACTCATCGTCGAACAACCGCACCTCGTCGCCGGTGTTGTCGGCGTTCTTCACGTATAGGCCGAACTTGCCGGCGCGGTGTGACGCGAACGCGATGCGCTTGCCGTCGGGAGACCAGGCCGGGGAGGCGTTGTGATCGTCGGCGTTGAACGTCAACCGCGATGACGCGTTGGTGGCCAGATCGGTGATCCAGATGTCGCCGCCGTCGCCATCGTGCCGGTGAGTGGCGAGTCGTGTGCCATCGGGGGAGAGGTCGATGCCGCGGTAGTTGGCGATCGGCCCCACGGTGCCGGTCTTCTGGCCGCGGCGATCCAGCCACGTCAATTCGAGACCGGCGGTGGCCGCAGTGCCGACGCCGTACACCAGCACGCCGGTGTCGGAAATCGAGAACGCCACCACGCCGGGAACGTTGGCCGACTCCAGATGCTCGGCAACCGGAAACGCCTCGCCCGCTAACGCGAATGTCTTCGGATCGAATGACTGCGCCATCAATGTGCCCTGCCGGCCGAACAGCAAGAGTCCCATCCGCGCGTCGTACACCGCGCCGGTATCCGCTTGCAGAATCTGTTTCGTCTCGTTGCCATCGATCGAGCCGACCCAGACACTGCCACCGGTGTTGCCGGCCACGTTGTAGAGGAAGTGATGCTGGTCCGGCAGGAACACCGGGAACTGACGACCGCCTTCACCAGGCTGCAGCGCACCCATGGCCGCGGCCACGCCACCCGAAGACGACACGCGATAGAGCGGCGCGGGACCGTTGTTGAAGACGACGACGTTGTCTCGATTCCAGGTGCCACCGCGAGCGCTGATGTTCGGATGCAAGCTGCAGATCGTGATGGCCGGCCCGCCAGACGCCGCGATCTTCATCAGCGTGGCTTTGGCTGAGTACGCGATCGTTCGACTATCCGGTGACCAGAACGGCCAGCCCGCGCCTTCGGTCCCCGCCAGTGGAGTGGCATTCAGCGATTCGATCGGCCGCACCCACAGCCTGCGCTGTCCGGACGCATCGACCGCGGTGAACGCGATCATGCGGCCGTCCGGCGAAATCGCGGGCACGGCGCCGGCCCGGCTGGCGCCGGATATGAACGCGGTTTTGTCGGGCGCGGCAATTGTGAACTGCACGGGGACCGTGGCCACACCGGGCGCGCGAACCCAGAGCGCGCCGCCGCCGATCACGACGAGCGCAAGCAACGCGGTCGCGACTTGCCACACGCGCAGCGTCGCGGGCGCGGGTGTCGCAACCACTGACGATGACCCGCTCGACTGCGCCGCCATCGGATCTTCCAGGATGAGCCGCGCTTCACCGATGTCCCGCAGACGCTTCTTCGGATCTTTCTCGAGACAGCGACGGAGCAACCGCGCGATGGGCGGCGGCAGATCCTTCGGCAGCGCGTCCCACGCGACATCGTCTTTCATCACATTGGCGAGCGTGATCGAGATGTCTTCGCCTTCGAAGGCGCGCCGGCCGGTCAGCATTTCGTACAGGACGACGCCGAAGGCCCAGATGTCGGCGCGCCGATCAACGGCGCGACCGCGTGCCTGCTCGGGCGCCATGTAAGCAGCCGTGCCGATGATCATGCCCATCTGGGTGCCGCGAACGGTCAAGGTCGGGCTGTTCGCGGCGTCCAGGGTCCCGGGTCCAGAGTCCAGCGTCCGGTCCAGGGCTTTCGCGAGACCGAAGTCCAGGACCTTCACCGTGCCGTCGGCGCGGACTTTGATGTTCTGCGGCTTGAGATCGCGATGGACGACGCCCTGCTCGTGCGCGGCTTCGAGCGCGTCGGCAATCTGCTTCGCGATCGGCAGCGCTTCACTGAGCGGCATGGCGCCGCGCGCGATGTGCACGGACAGATCATCGCCCTCGACCAACTCCATCACGAGTGCGCGCGTGTTGCCGGACTCTTCGATGCCGTAAATCGCGGCGATGTTCGGATGATTGAGCGACGCAAGCACCTGCGCTTCGCGCGAGAACCGCGCCACGCGGTCGGCGTCGAGCGCGAACGACTCGGGCAGCACTTTGATCGCGACGTCGCGATTGAGCTTCGTGTCCTTCGCGCGATAGACCTCGCCCATTCCGCCTCTGCCCAGCTCGGCAAGGATCTGGTAGGGGCCTATCGACTTGCCAATCACAGCCAGATCCTCGCCTGGGCTCCGGCGAGATCTCGCCGGAGCTCGCGCGTCGCGCGAGCGCAGGCGGGGCCGCCGGCGCCGATGGGCGAAACGGTCTCGTAAGACCCGAGGCGGGTTCCGGCACCGAGTGTCATGAATGGCAGAAGTATACACAGGCGGAACGCCGCCCCGGATGGTCTCTGGCGCTATCTCGCCTGCGGGGTCTGGCGGAGCT
>JAKALV010000231.1 GCA_021824055.1 Acidobacteriota bacterium | reverse complement strand
GACGGCCAGCTTCAACGTGAATCTGTTCCTGGCCAACGCGGCGGCCAAGCTCGGCGGCGTGAAGACGCAGCTCATCGTCCACAAGACCTACTCGACGCCGGTCGCCGACGGCTGCACGTTGAAGCAGCAGACGCAGACGGTGCTGGTGGCCAACGTGCCCAACCCGACGTTCCATGAACCGGGCACGGCCACGGCGTTTGATCCCGCGAATCCGGACGTGACCAACACCACGCTGTGGCTCGAGCCGGGCGGCCAGGGCAAGATCACGCTGCGCATCATCGATCCCGATCCGAAGGACGGCATCACGATCAATCCCGTCACCGACGTCACGCCGCTGGTGACGGCGCAGGGGGTCGATACCCCGAACCTCGGTTCGCCTACGCCGCCGCCGTCGACCACGCCAACGGCGGCGCCTGGCGTGACGATGGGGATCACGGCGCAGCCGACGAACACGATCCTCACGCTGCCCAGCACGATTCCGCCGAACGTGATCACGCCGGTTCAGGCGCACGTCGAGGTGGGCGGCGTGGCGGCCGCGGGTGTGCAGGTTGCCGTGGCGATTGCCGTCAATCCGGCGGGCGGCCATCTGGGCGGCACGACGTCGCTCTTGACGGACGCGTCCGGCAATGCCACGTTCACGGATCTCTCGATCGACCAGGTTGGTGTTGGCTATCAGTTGTCCGTGTCGGCATCGGCGGTCGGAGCGCTGCCGGATCTCACGGCGCCGTTCGACATCACGTACGCGCCCGCGGTTGCGACGCCCACCGGCGGGACGTTTGTCTACGACGGCCAGCCGCACGGTGGCACTTGTAGCGTGAACGGCTTCGGCGGCGCGGTGCTCAGCGGCGCCATCAGCTACAGCTCGGGCGATGCGCCGGTCAACGCCGGAACGTACACCGTGACCTGCGCGTTTGCCGGGGACGGCTATTTCGCGCCGGCAAGCGCCGACGCCACCATCACCATCACGCCGGCCACGCCGGTCGCGACCGCGACCGGCGGGACGTTCGTGTACGACGGCTTCGCGCATCCGGGCTCGTGCGTCGTGACCGGCGTCAACGCAACGGTGCTGGCCGGATCCCTCTCGTACAGTTCGGGCACGGCGCCCGTGAACGTGGGCACCTACACGGTCACGTGCGCGTACCCGGCCGGCGGCAACTACACGGCCGCGAGCGATGACGACACGATCGCGATCACGGCACCGCCCGATCCGTATCTCGTGACCAACACGAACGATTCGGGACCGGGTTCGCTGCGCCAGGCGATGCTCAACTCGAACCTGGACGTGAACGCCAAGACGATCACGTTCGCCATCCCGGGGGCGGGACCGAAGACCGTCGCGCCGGCGACGGCACTGCCGGCGCTGACACAGCCCGTGGTGATCGATGGCCTCACCCAGGCCGGCGCGGTCTCCGGGTCGCCCCTGATCTTCATCGACGGTGCCGGCGCGGCCGGCGGCGGCCTGTATATCGGTCAGGCGCCGGGTATTGAGATGTACGGCAACAACATCACGCTTCGCGGTGTCGGCATCGGCCGGTTCAGCGGCCCCGGCGTGTTCATCCTGGGCGGTGCCAACAACCGCGTGGAAGACAGCCTGATCGGCGTGAGCCTGCCTGCGGTGGCGGGCGCCGTGCCCAACAGCGCCGGCATTCAGGTCAACAACGGCAGCAACAACGTGTTGACGCGCAACGTCGTCTCGGGCAACAGCGTTGACGGCATTCTGTTCGTCGGCGGTTCGGGGACGATCGTGAGCGACAGCCGCATCGGCACCAGCGCTGACGGGCTCGCCGCGGTGCCGAACGGCAACGATGGCATCACGCTGTACGACGGCTCGACCAACATCGTCGTGGACGGCAATCTCATCTCGGGCAATGTGCAGCGGGGCATTGATGCGCAGTTCGGTGCCACCCTTGGGCGCGTGACCGGGCTGAAGATCGTCCGGAACACGATCGGCCTGGCGAGCGACGGCGTCACGAGATTACCGAACCGGGCGGGCGGCGTCCGGCTCGATACCACCGAGGCGGCCGCGGTCGGTGCCCCCGGTCAGGCGAATGTGATTTCGGGCAACGGCGCGTTCGACACGAGCACGCCGGCGCCGTGTGACATCACGGCGTACGGTCCGGGCATTCAGGTGCTCGGCACGTCCGTGGTCGGGCCGGCGATTCAGGGCAATCGGATCGGCACCGACGTGTCGGGCGAGATCGCGGTGCCCAACGTGTACGAGGGCATCGTGCTGAGCGGGTGGGCGACGATCGGCGGTTCCGGGGTTGGCGAGGGCAACGTGATTGCCGGCAATGGCTGCGTGGCCGCCGGCGCCGGCACGGGCATCGCGGCCCTCGACGGGTCGGGCGGGGCAATCGTGCGGGGCAACACCATCGGATTGTCGCTGTCCGGGGCCAATCTGCTCGGCAACGGTTACAGCGGCATCACGGTGTCGCCGGCCAATTCCGGCAGCGTGGTGATCGGCGGTACCGCCCCGGGCGAGGGCAACGTCATCTCGGGCAATCCGCAGGCGGGCGTGGCCATCTACTCGCTCGGCGTCAACCCGCACGACATCACCATCCAGGGCAATCTGATCGGCACGGCGGCTGATGGCCTGACGGCGAAGCCGAACGGCGGCGTGGGTGTTGCCATCGGCGACGCGACGCACATCGACGTGTCGGCCAACACCATTGCATTCAACGGATCGGCCGGCGTGTCGGTGACGGGCGCCTCGTCGGGCGTGAGCGTGCTCGCGAACCGGACGTTCTCGAACGGCGGCCCCGGCATCGATCTGGGCGGCAATGGTCCCACCGGCAATGACCCCGGCGATACCGATGCGGGACCGAACGGTCTGCAGAACTTCCCGGCGATCGCGATGGCCGGTAATCTGCTCGGGCAGGCCCACACGCTCGTGGACTTCAAGCTCGACAGCCTGCCCGGTGTCTACACCGTCCAGTTTTTCAGCGGATCGTCGTGCGGCGCCGCCACGCAGGTGTTGATCACGACGAGCGTCGGTACCGGTCGAAGCGTCCTGGATCTGGGAACCCTCGTGCCCGCGGGTTCGTGGATCACGGCGACCGCGACTGACGCCGCGGGCAGCACGTCGGAATTGTCAGCGTGCGCGCAGGTGATTGCGCCCAGCGTCGCCTACAGCGCCGCGACCGGTCACTACTACCAGTACGTCAACACCTCAACGCCGCACTGGAACGACGCCAGCACGGCGGCCAACGCGGCGACGTTTGCCGGTCTGCACGGACACCTCGTGTCGATCACCAGCGCCGCCGAGCAAACCGTCGTGCACAATCTCTATGCCCAGATGGGCCTCGGGGACATGCGCGCGTGGATTGGACTCTTCGATGCGACCGGCAGCTTCGGATGGAGTTGGGTGAACGGCGACGCGTTCGCCTACACGCACTGGGGTGGCGGGGAACCCAACAACATGGGGACCGAGCGATGGGTCGAGTTCTTCGCCAGCGGTGACTGGAACAACAACACCGAGTACTACTCGGGCAACCAGGGCTATGTGATCGAGTACGATTTGCCGTAACGACCTGACTGGCCGCCGGGCTGAAGCCCGGCGGCCACTTCAGTGAAACTGCTTCGCGCCGAGGCCGGCCTTCGCTTGCGCGACGAGCGCGGCGACTTGCGTGAACAGGTGGTAGGTGGGGCGGTCGTCGAGGAAGACGGCCGTCGCTTCACCGCGGCGCGACACGCAGCGGTCGAACTCCGCTGACGCTTCGGGAAACGCCTTGAGCGCGAGGTAGGCGCGGCCGAGGCTGAGGCGGCCCATCCACGAATCGCCGAGTTTCAGCGCGTCATCGAACGCATTGAGCGCCGCGCGCGCGCGCCCCGCGTGCAGCGCGGCTTCGCCACGCAGGAGCGCGCCATAGAGGCGGGGTTCGTTTTCGAGGCGGTTGTCGAGGTCGGCGGCCAGTTCGAGCGCGGCGGCCGGCTGGCCGCTGTCGATGAGCGCGCGCCCGGCCGGATACAGGATGCTCTCGTCGGTGCCGAGCGTGACGGCTTCGCGCGCGTCGCGAACGGCGCCGGCCGTGTCCCCGCGTGACGCCAGCACGGTGGCCCGGAGCGCGAGCCGCCGGCCCAGCGCACTCTGATCCTTCGCGGCCCGGTCGACCGCGATCGCGTCGCTCAAAAGCGCCAGCGCGTCCGCTTCGCGTCCTTCGAACAGCGCGAGATCGATCAGGCTCGACGCCGCAAAGCCCCGGGCGGTCGGCGTGCCGATCCGGCCCAGCGTATTGAACGTTGCGAGCGCCTCGGCGTTGTGTCCCTGCGCCAACTGGGACACGCCGAGCGCCACATACGCTTTCGGAAACGCCGGGTTCAGCTCGATCACCTTGGTGGCCAGGCGCGTGGCCTCGTCGAAGTCGCCGGCGTACATCGCGAACAGCGCCGCGTTGTCCTTGCGGATGACGTTATTCGGATACAGGTCCGATGCGCGACGGCCCACCTCGAGCGCCGTCTTCATGTCACGGCGGTAGAACTGCGCGAGGGCCAGATTCGCCATGCCCGACGTGTCGGCCGGAAACTGCTTCAGCAGCGCGTCGGACTCTTCGATCGCCTTGTCGTAGTTCCGCTTGAACAGGTAGTAGCCGCCGCGCGTGCGCAGCTTTTCGCGCTCCGTCATGCGGTCGAGCAGGCCGAGCGCCCGCTGGTAGCTCGCCTCGGCGTCTTCCGTCCGCCCGCTGTTCGCATAGAGCGCGGCCAGCCCCGCGTAGGCCCGGCCGAAGTTGGGGTCGATCTGCAGCGTGCGCCGGTACGCCGCGATGGCCTCCTCCGACTTGCCCGCCCACTGCAGGTCCTGCGCCTCCGAGTACGCCTTGGCCGCCTCGAGCGATGACGCCGTGAACGTCTCCTGCTCGCTTTGCGCGTTCGCGGTGTTCGTATCGCCGAGGGTCCGGCGCACGCGCTCCGCGGCGCGGCCGACCGCTGCCAGCACGTCATTCTTGCTCGGCGCCGTGGTGTTCCAGTCGAGCAGGACCTTCTGGTTGCCGACGTCGGTCACCTTCACGCTGAGGACGTAGTCCGTGCCCTTCGCGGCAATCGAGCCGCCGATGAGGACGTTCAAGCCCTCGCGGATCGCCACGAGCCTGGCGGCGTTGTCGTCGAGCGCCGGCCCGGCATGGATTTCACTCACCACGCGCATGGCGTCGCGGTGGGGAAATGCCGAGATGAACGAGGCGCCTTCGACGCCGACCGACAACGCCTGCTCGACCAGCCCCGAGAACATGGGATCGTTGGACGTGTTCGTGAAGTCCGCGATCAACACCGTGACGGGTTTGTGCTCCACGGGGCCGTTGCCGCGCGCCAGCCACCACGTGCCGCCCACCAGCGCGACGAGCGCCACGCCTGCGGCCGCCATCATCTTCGGCGTGAAACGCTTGGTGACCGGTTCAGGAATCAGCTGGCCGTTGTCATCAAGCCGCGACAGGGCGGCGACCAGT
>JAKALV010000230.1 GCA_021824055.1 Acidobacteriota bacterium | reverse complement strand
ATCAACTGCAAGGTCGAGGAAGAGAAGAAGGCCTGGGCGCTGATCGACGCCGGCTACGACGGCTCGTTCACGGGCGTGGCGTACGGCTCGGTGTTCTTCCAGAACTCGAACAACTCGGTGCGCGTGACCGACGAGTTCATGCGCGCGGTGCTCGATGATGGCGAGTGGCACACGCGCAGCATCACCACGGGCGAGATCGTGGACACGTACCGCGCGCGCGACCTGATGCGGCAGATCGCGGAAGGCACGTGGGTCTGCGGCGACCCCGGCATGCAGTTCGACACGACGGTCAACGACTGGCACACGTGCCCGAACACGGCGCGCATCAACGCCAGCAACCCGTGCTCGGAATACATGTTCCTCGACGACTCGGCGTGCAACCTGGCGTCGATCAACCTCATGAAGTTCGTGAAGGAGCGAGGCGAAGGCGCCTCGCGAGATAGCGAGGCGGAGTTCGACGCGGAGGGGTTTGCCGCGGCGTGCCGCACGTTCATCACGGCGCAGGAAATCCTCGTCGACAACTCGAGCTATCCCACGCCGGCGATCGCAAAGAACAGCCACGAGTACCGTCCGCTCGGTCTCGGCTACGCGAACCTGGGCGCGCTGCTCATGTCGCGCGGCCTGCCGTACGACAGCGACGCCGGCCGGGACTACGCGGCGGCGATCACGGCGGTGATGCACGGCGCGGCCTACGCGCAGAGCGCGCGCATCGCGCGCGACCACGGCGGGCCGTTCCCGGGCTTCGAGAAGAACCGTGAGCCGATGATCCGCGTCATGCGCAAGCACCGCTCGGCGCTGAAGGACATCAACAAGACGCACGTGCCGAAGGAGCTCTTCGAGTTCGCCAAGGACACGTGGGACGAGTGCGTGGAGCTCGGCGAGCAGCACGGCTACCGCAACGCGCAGGCCACCGTGCTCGCGCCGACCGGCACCATCGGCTTCATGATGGATTGCGACACCACGGGCGTCGAGCCCGACATCGCGCTCGTGAAGTACAAGAAGCTCGTCGGCGGCGGCATGATGAAGATCGTCAACCAGACCGTGCCGGCGGCGCTGAAGAAGCTCGGCTACACCCAGGCGCAGATCACCGACATCGTCGGCTTCATCGACGAGCACGAGACGATCGAGGGCGCGCCGCACCTGAAGGACAAGGACCTGCCGGTGTTCGACTGCGCGTTCAAGGCGATGCACGGCACGCGGTCGATCCACTACATGGGCCACATCAAGATGATGGGCGCCGTGCAGCCGTTCATCTCGGGCGCGATCAGCAAGACCGTGAACGTGCCGAAGGCCGCCACGGTCGAGGACATCGAGCAGGCCTACATCGACTCGTGGCGCATCGGCGCCAAGGCGGTGTCGATCTACCGCGACGGCAGCAAGCGCACGCAGCCGCTCAACACGTCGAAGGCCGCGATCCAGCGCGCCGGCGCGCTCGAAGCGGGCCCCGAGGCGGGCATCATGCCGCGCCGCCACAAGCTGCCGGACGAGCGCACGTCGATCACGCACAAGTTCGACATCGCGGGTCACGAGGGCTACATCACCGTCGGCCTCTACGAGGACGGCCAGCCGGGCGAACTGTTCCTGACGATGGCGAAGGAAGGGTCCACGATTTCCGGGTTCGCCGACGCGTTCGCGCAGGCGATCAGCTACGCGCTGCAGTACGGCGTGCCGCTGCAGGATCTGGTGGACAAGTTCAGCCACGTCCGCTTCGAGCCGGCGGGCATGACGAAGAACCCGGACGTGCGCTTCGCGAAGTCGATCGTCGATTACATCTTCCGGTGGATGGCCGGCAAGTTCCTGTCGCACGAAGCGAAGTACGCCGCCGGCCTGAACGTGCCGGAGACGATCACGACGCCCGAGCAGCTCACGCTCGACGTGGCGGCGCTGGCCGGCAGCAACGGCACTGGCGCCGGCACCCGGAGCGCCGGGCCTTCAGGCCCGGCGTCCAAGGGCGCCGGCAAGTCCGCCTACGCCGCGATGCAGAACCAGGAAGACGCGCCGCCCTGCACGACCTGCGGCTCGATCATGGTGCGGTCGGGCGCGTGCTACAAGTGCGGCAACTGCGGAACAACGTCTGGCTGCGCATAGGTGAAGGCAGAAGGCAAAAGGCAGAAGGCAGAAACAGGTCAGAAACAAAGTCAGAGACAAAGTTAGAAACAAAGTTAGAAGCGGGCGGAAGGCACAAACCTTCCGCCCGGTTGCATTTTGGGAACGGCGG
Source organism: Acidobacteriota bacterium (assembly GCA_021824055.1). Classification (GTDB taxonomy): domain Bacteria; phylum Acidobacteriota; class Vicinamibacteria; order Vicinamibacterales; family SCN-69-37; genus SCUN01. The sequence goes on along the minus strand of JAKALV010000230.1, from coordinate 3,223 downwards.
CGGCCTCGTTTACGCTCTATGGGATGGACGATTCCCGCTGGGCCGAGGTCGATCGCTATATCGAGAACACGTTGCTGCCGCGAGACGCGGTGCTCGAGGCGGCACTGGTTGATGCGGCCGCGGCGGGGCTTCCGGCCATCAACGTCTCGCCGGCGCAGGGGAAACTCCTCTACATCCTCGCGGCCGCGATGGGCGCGCGGCGCATCCTCGAGCTCGGCACACTCGCCGGTTACAGCGCGATCTGGATGGCGCGCGCGCTGCCGCCCGGCGGCCGCCTCGTTACCCTCGAAGTGAATCCCCGCCATGCGGACGTGGCCCGGAGAAATCTGGCGCGGGCCGGCGTGGCCGATCGCGTCGACGTGCGCGTCGGGCCTGCGCTCGATGAGCTCGGCCGCCTGGCCGCGGAGCGTGCCGAACCGTTCGACCTCATCTTCATCGACGCGGACAAAGTGGGCTACCCGGCGTACTTCCTTGCGGTGTTAGCCCTGTCACGTCCGGGCACGCTGATTCTCGCCGACAACATCATTCGCAACGGCGCGGTCGCGATGCCCGGCTCGACCGACGAGAACGTGCGCGCCGTCCGGCGGTTCAATGAAATCGTCGCGGCGGAGCCGCGCGTGACGGCGACGGCCATTCAGACCGTCGGCGCCAAGGGCTACGATGGATTTGCCGCGATTGTGGTTGGCGTAGACTAGCCGGGCATGGCGATGCTTCACGATCCTCAGACCCGCGCTTCGATCGAGACGCGGATTCAGACGCTCACGCCCGACGCGCATGGCCGCTGGGGCAAGATGACCGTCGATCAGATGCTCTGGCATTGCAGTCAGGCCATCGCGACGTCGCTCGGAGAGATCCCCACCCAACCCATGACCGTGCCGCTGCCGAAAACCGTGGTGAAGTTCATCGTGCTCAACCTGCCGTGGGTCAAGGGCAGCCCGACCGCGCCGGACTTTCTTGCCACGACGCAGTACGACTTCGAGACTGAGCGACAGCGCACGCTCGACCTGGTGTCGCGATTCGCGAGCCGGCCGCTCAATTCCGAATGGGCGCGGCACCCGGCATTCGGCGCGATGTCGGGCGATGAGTACAGCCGCCTTCACGCGAAGCACCTCAATCACCATCTGACCCAGTTCGGCGTCTAGTCGTGGTGCTCGATCGAGACGCCAACCGCCTCTACCAGCTGCCGCTCGGCGCATTCACCGACGCGCGCAACGCGATGGCGAAGGCGGCGGGGAAGTCCGGCGCCGCCATCAAGGCGCTCGAGAAACCCAGCACGCCGGCGTGGGCGGTCAACCAGCTCTATTGGAAACAGCGGCGCGCGTACGACAAGTTGATCCGCGCCTCGGCGCGCGTTCGGGCCGGACACGCGCAGGCACTGAAGGGAAAGAAGATCGACCTGGCGACGCTCGAGCTGCAACATGGCGCCGCGGTGAAAGACGCCGCCGACACGATCCGCGACATTCTCTCCAGCGCCGGCGATCCCGCCACCCCCGCTACCATGAAGTCCGTCGTCGATACGCTGCAGGCGCTGCCGGGCGGCGGCGAGCCTGGGCGCCTCACCAGAGCGCTGGCGCCGATCGGCTTCGGCGCGTTCGGCGCGCTGATGAAGGGCGCCGTGTCATCGAAGGCGCTGGCCGAGGTCGTGACGTTTGCGCCGCCGAAGCCCAAGCCCGACGAAATCGCCGAGGCCGCACACCGGGCCGATGACGCCGCGAAGAGACGCCTGCGCGAGCTGGACGCGCAGTCGAAGAAGACCGCGGCGGCCTTCAAGGCGGCGCGCGCGAAGCTCGAACGCGCCGACGCGACCCGCGCCGCCGCCGACGCCAAACTGCAGGACGCCACGGCCGAGTCGAATCGCCTGCGCGCCGAAGTCTCGCGCCTCGAGCGCGAGGCGCGCGCGCAGGACCAGGAACGCCAGCACCTCAAGGGCCGCTAGCTCTTCTCGGGCTCGGGCAACTTTACACTCCTTTCGATCGTCAGAAGGAGGCATATGGCCGGACGCCTCGAGCACGAAGCGGAATCCATCCTCCAGGGCACGCTCGACATGCTCGTGCTGCGCGCCCTCCAGCTCGAGCCGATGCACGGCTGGGGCATCACCGAGCGCATCGAGCAGTGGTCCAAACAGGTGCTGTTGGTCGGACAAGGCACGCTCTATCCCGCGCTCTACCGCCTCGAGCGGCAGGGCCTGATCGCTTCGCACTGGGAAACGACCGAAAACAACCGGCGCGCGCGCTACTACGCCCTGACCGCCGCCGGCCGCAAGCACCTCGCGCGCGAGATGCAGTCGTGGCAGCGCATCTCCCGCGCCATCAGCCTCGTGCTCAAAGCCACCGAAGCCTGAGGAGCCGCACCCATGGCCAGCCACGACCATCGACTCGACGACGAGATCCAGTTTCACATTGAGCAACAGACCGCCAAGAACATCCGCGCCGGCATGCGCCCGGACGACGCGCGGCGGGCGGCGCTCGTGCAGTTCGGCGGCGTGGAGCAGACGCGCGAAGCGGCGCGTGATGAGTTCCGCGGCGCGATGGTGCGCGACTTCCTCCGCGACATGCGCATCGGCCTTCGGACGCTGGCCCGCGTGCCCGCGTTTGCGGCCGCCACGATCCTGACCTTCGGTCTGGGCCTTGGCGCCGCGACCGCGATGTTCAGCGTCGTCCATGGCGTGCTGCTCACGCCGCTGCCGTACCCGCAGTCGGATCGGATCGTGCGTTTGTATCAGATCGGCAAGACCGGCGGGCGCGGCAACACGTCGGGCCCGAACTTCACGGACTGGCGCGCGGGCACCCACGCCTTCTCGCACATGACGCTCATGTCGAACTGGGGCCGCGTACCCGTGCTGGGATTCGGCGAGCCGATGCTGCTGCCGGCGGCCGCCGTGTCGCCCGAGTTCTTCAGCACGATGGGCGTGAGACCGCAACAAGGCCGCGGCTTCACGGCCGCCGAAGCCGCGGAGGATCCGGCGCGCGTCGCCGTCGTCAGCGCCGGGCTCTGGGAGCGGGCATTCGCCGGCGCGCCGCTTGCCGGCCAGCACGTCACGATTCTCGGACAACCCGTCACCATCATCGGGGTCATGCCGAAGACGTTCGACTATCCGACCGACACGGCGGTGTGGCTGCCTCTGGACGACAGCCATCTGGCCGCGACGTCGCGCACCGCCCACAACTATCAGCCGATCGCCCGGCTCGCCGACGGCGTGTCGCTGCCGGCGGCGCAGGCGGAG
>JAKALV010000229.1 GCA_021824055.1 Acidobacteriota bacterium | reverse complement strand
GCGCGTGCCGAGCGGGATCAACCCGCGGCGCTGTTCGTGTTCGACGTGCTGCGGGACGGCGACGAGGACTTGCGCGGGCAACCGCTGGCCGCGCGGCGGTTGCGACTGCAGAAACGTCTCGGCCCATTCGTGGGGCCGGACCTGAAGGTCCGTGACCGAACCGCCGGAACCTCCCGAACCCCACGAACCCCACGAACCGCCCTGATCCACCTCAGCGACCTCGCCACCGACGATGGCCGCGCGATGCTGGCGCGCGCACGGCGCGAGGGCTGGGAGGGCCTGATCGTGAAGGACGGCCAGTCGCCGTACCACAGCGGCCGCCGCACCCCGGCGTGGCGCAAGCTGAAGCTGCTGCAGCAGCAGGAGTTCGTCATCGGCGGATGGACCGAGCCGCGCCAGTCGCGCAGCCATTTCGGCTCGATCCTCGTGGGCGTCCGCAAAGGCAAGGACCTCATCTTTTCGGGGAGCGTGGGCACCGGCTTCACACAGGACGAGCTCGACCGGCTCGCGGCGCTTTTCGCCAAACGCGCGGCCACGCACTCCCCTTTCGCCAATCCCGTTGCCAGCAACGAGAAGCCGCACTGGCTGCGGCCCGACCTGGTCTGCGAGGTCAAGTTCATCGAGTGGACCGGCGAGGGCCTGCTCCGCCAGCCCGTGTATCTCGGACTGCGGGATGACAAGGAAGCACGGCAGGTCAGAATCGAGCCGGTTCGGAAGGTTCGTGAGGTTCGGAAGGTTCGGAAGGTTCACGAGCATTCCGTGCAACTGCTCGAGCAACTCGGGGAATTGGAGCGGACGAAGCGCGACGGCGAGATCGTGCTGCCCGACGGCAACACGCTCCGCGTGACCAATCTCGCCAAAGTGTTGTGGCCGAAGATTTCCGGTACCAAGGGCGAGCTGCTGCGCTACTACGCGGCGGTGGCGCCACTTATTCTGCCGGCCGTCGATGATCGTCCGCTGGTGATGAAGCGCTCGCCGAACGGTGTCGACAAACCGTTCTTCTACCAGCAGCGGCATCCGGAGACGCCGCCGAAAGGCGTGCGGCGCGAGGTGCTCGATGACGACATCGATCCGGTCGAGGATGCCGGCAACGGCGGACAGCCGCGGCTGATCGGCGGGTCGCTGACCACGCTCCTGTATATGGCGCAACTGGCCGCGATCTCGCAGGATCCGTGGTTCTCGCGCGTGGCCGACCCGCTGCACATGGACTACGCGGCGATCGATCTCGATCCGGGCGACGACGCGCGGTTCGGCGACGTTGTGGACGTGGCGCGCTGGGTCCACGACGAGCTCGAGCGGCTGCACATTCCATCGGTGCCGAAGACCTCGGGATCGAGCGGCATGCACATCTACATTCCGCTGCCGAAGAAGACCTCGTACGAGACGGGCCAGCTGCTGTGCCACCTTGCCGCCACGCTCGTGTGCGCGAAGCACCCGAAGCAGGCCACGATCGAGCGCATGGTGCGGAAGCGCGCGCGCGCGGCGGTCTACGTCGATTACCTCCAGAACATCATCGGCAAGACGCTGGCGACGGCGTATTCGGCCCGCGCGAACGATTACGCCGGCGTGTCGACGCCGCTCACATGGACCGAGGTCGATCGCCGGCTCGATCCGCGCGACTACACGATCCGCACGGCGCCAGCCCGCTTCGCGGACGTCGGCGATCTGTGGAAGCCCCTCCGCACGATGAAGCCCGTCAACATCGCCCGCGTGCTCGCGAAACTCCAGTGAGCGGTGTCATCACGCGATTCGCGCCCGCGCCGACGGGGTTCCTGCACCTGGGCCACGTGCGCAACGCGCGGTACGTGTGGGAGTTTGCGCGCGCGCACGGCGGGCGCGTGCTGTTGCGGATCGAAGATCACGACCGCCAGCGCTCGCGACCCGAGTTCGAGGACGCCATCCTCAAGGATCTGGCGTGGCTGGGCTTCGTGCCGGACGAGATCGTGCCGCGGCAGAGCGAGCGCGACGCGGCGTATCGCCAGGTGCTCGACGGTCTGGTAGCGCGCGGACTCGTCTACGGATGCACGTGCACGCGCGCGGACGTGGGCGGCGATCTGTACGCCAACACCTGCCGCGGCCGTGGCATCGCATTGACGGACGATGTGAACTGGCGCGTGCGAATGGATCCGGGCGTCGAAGCGTTCGTGGATCTGCTGATGGGCCCGCAGGCGCAGGATCCGTCCCAACAGTGCGGCGACCTGATGATTCGCGACCGGCTGGGCAACTGGACGTACCAGTGGGCCGCCACGATCGACGACTACCTCCAGGGCGTGACGCATGTGATCCGCGGCGCCGACCTGCTCGATTCCACCGGCCGCCAGATCCGTCTGGCCCGCCTGGCCGGCCGCAACGAGCCGGCCGTGTTTCTCCATCACCCGCTGATCATGAAGTCGGCCACCCAGAAGCTGAGCAAGTCGGATCGCGACACGGGCGTGCGGGACCTGCGCGCGGCGGGGATGTCGGCTGAGACGATTAGGAGTCTCAGTTAGAAGGACGGACAGAGACAGTCCAAGGTCCAAAGTCCAAGGTCCAAGGTCACCCCTTGTCCAAGGTCCTCATGGTCCGAAGTTCGAGGTCTGTCCAAGGTCCACCGCGGACCCAGCACGGACTTTGGACTGAGGACCTGCCGGACATAGGACAGACGAGTGACATTGGACCTTGGACATTGGACTTTGGACGTCCTGTCTCCGTCATCGCTTGATGATCTCGAACGCGATGGCGGGCAGTGTGCCCATCACGACGCGGCGGCGGGTCTGGTTCGGCGCATTCGCGGGCGGCACGCGCTCGCCCGAAATCGTCACGATCAGATTCCCGCGCGCGCCCGTCTTGAGCGTGGTGGCGTCGGCCTGGACCACGAACGTGCCGGCGGTCCGCACGACGGCCGAATCGCGCAGGGTGACGCCGGACGGCGGATCGCTCAATTCGAACTGGATGTTGTCGAACGTCGCGTACGCCGGCGGCAGTTGCACGCGCACCGCGGCGGAGCCGCCGGGCGATATCGCCAGCGGCAACGCCGACACGACCCGCGCGGCCATGCGCGTGCCGCCACGGGGCGACACGAGGACCCGCAGATCGTCGGCCGTGACGAGGTGGTGGTACGCGAACGCCTGCATCATGTCGTCGGCCGCGACGGCCGTGCGGACGATGGTCTTGCCGCCGATCGATGCGCGTCCCTCCACACCGAGCGAGCGCGGCACCGGCGGCGCATTGGACGCGGCCGGCGGCGCCGTCAGGGTCACGCGCACCTGACTCTGTCCGGCGGGCATGAGCGCGCCGCTCAGGAAGAACCCGGCAGGCGCGCCGGCAAGCGCGAGCGTGATGTCGCCGTCGAAGCCGTCGCGGCGCACGGTCGTCACGGTCACGGGAATCGTGGCGCCGCCGCTCACGTTCAGCGTGGACGGCGAGATGCGCAGGTCGAAATCGGGGCGCGGCGCGCTGAGGCGCAGACGGTAGGCGTACTCGGCGCCGCCTTTGTGCTGGATGTCACCGATGCGAACAAAGTAGGTTCCGTTGGCCGGCAGCGTGGCCCTGAGGTACGAGTCGGCGTGATGCGTCTCGAGTCCCGCGCCCTTGTCATCCGCATCGTCATTGCGCGCTAATCGTCTTCCGGCGGCATCGGTGAGCTCGAGGACCGAATCGAGCGGCGACTCCAGGCGTCGCGCCGTCACTTCCGCCACGATCGCGTCGCCGGCGCGACCCTTGAAGCTGAAGACGTCCCAGTCACCAGCCTGCTGGATCCGGCCGTTGACGATCACCGGCGGCGTCACGCGCTCGGCGCTCTTGTCCGTGTTGTTCGGTTCCTTCTCAAGACTCTCCGGCAGCGTGTCGACCACCAGCGGCAGACGGTTCGACAGGGACGCGCCGCCCGCGATGCCGACCGGGTACAGGCCGGCGGATTTCTTCTTCAGGTCAAAGAGCAGCGATTTCGCCGGAAGGTTCCAGCCCGTCGCCTCGAAGTGCGTGGATGAGCCCGCGCGGCCGCCAAGCGGAAAGACGCTGGTCAGAAACGGCAGCTCCCCGATTGAGAGTCGATAGACGAAGTCTTCACGGCCGCGGTAGATCGCGTCCTTGATCTCCACCACATACTCGCCGTCCGCCGGGATGTTCACCTCCAGCACCGGATCCGGATGGAACCGATAGTCATCGTCATACGCGAGTTCGTGACCCGCCGCGTCGTAGAGCGCGAGCGTGGCCTGGAACCAGCCGGGTACGGCGTCAGCCAGATACGGCATCAGATCGCGAGCGCTCGCGACGCACACCAGATGCTGGCCCTTCTTCGCGGTGAAGCGATAGCGGTCCACGTCGCCGGGCATGTACTGCGGCGCCATCCGCGCCGGGAACTTTACGCGATCGATGTCACCCGGGATCATCCGGCCGTTGACCGTGGCCGGCAGCGTGATCGGCAGTTCCATGTCGGCGGGACTGTTCTTTACGTCCCGCTCCTGAAATTCCGGCAACTGACCGACGACGACGATCAACGGGCTCGTCATTCCCAGATTCGTGCTCAATCGCAACTGACGCGCCCCCGGTTCGGCGGTAGGCGCGATCGTCATCTCGAGGGTAACGCGCTCCGATAACACGGGCGCTTGATTGCGGCGGACGGAATCGAAGACCTTCTCGCGCAACGCGAGCATCTCGGCCCGTAGCGCCGGCGTCGCCGTTTGCTTCTGCAGTTGCTGCAACCTGTCGCGCAGCTCGGTCAGCGCCTTGCCATTGAGCGGCTTGTCGATCCCGATCATCCGGACATCAACACCGGACCCCGACACGATCGCCGACGCGGCGCCGTCGAGGAACTGGCCGCCGACAATGACCCGGACGGTGGATCCCTGGCGGCCGCCCGCGGGATACACGAATCCGGCGTGCGGCACGTCTTGCTGTTGCTGCGCGATCAGCGCAGCCGCCGTGATCAGCACCGTCGTCGTCCAGATGGCCGCCGATGCCAGGCGCGGCGTGCTCGCGCGCATCACATGATCTCCGACAGCCGTCCGCCTGATGCCGCGGCGTCCATGGGCGGCGCGGCCGTGTAGTCGAGGCCCTGCGGGTGCGGCAGCTTCGCGGCCGCGTCGAGGCCCAACAGTTCGTACATGCTGCCGATCAGGTCGGCCGGCGACACGGGACGATCGCGTACCTGTTCGCCGTGGGCATCGGACGAGCCCACCACCTGTCCGCCTTTGAAGCCGCCACCCGCCACGAGCGCCGAGAACACCTCGCCGTGATGATTGCGGCCGCCGTTCCACGGCGCCTCCCACTGCACTTTCGGCGTCCGTCCGAACTCGCCGCTCCACCAGATGATCGTGCTGTCGAGCAGGCCGTGCTCCGACAGATCCTGCAGCAACGCCGCGAGCGCCTTGTCCATCTGCGGCAGCTTCTGCCGCATCACCTGGAAGTTCTGCTTGTGCGTGTCCCACCCGTTGTAGTTGATCGTGATGTACGGCACGCCGCGC
>JAKALV010000228.1 GCA_021824055.1 Acidobacteriota bacterium | reverse complement strand
CCTGCAGAACATCGCCACGCGCATCGTCGAGCTGGATCGCGGCCGGCTCACATCGTGGCCCGGCGACTACGCGACGTTTCTCGAGAAGAAGGAAGCGTGGCTCGCGAACGAGGCGCTGGCCAACACCAAGTTCGACAAACTGCTGGCCCAGGAAGAAGTGTGGCTGCGGCGCGGCGTCAAGGCACGGCGGACCCGTGACGAAGGCCGCGTCAAGAAGCTCATGGCCATGCGGCAGGAGCGGGCCGCGCGGCGCGCGCTGGTCGGATCGGTCCGCATGCAGATCGACACGGGCGAGCGGTCGGGCCAGATGGTCTTCGAGCTCGAGGGTGTGTCGAAGTCGTACGGCGGCCAGGTCGTGATCCGCGAGTTCAGCACGCGCGTCATGCGCGGCGACCGCATCGGGCTGATCGGGCCGAACGGCGCCGGCAAGACGACGCTGCTGCGGATGATGCTGGGCGATCTCGCGCCGGACACCGGCGAGGTGCGTCACGGCGCCAACGTGCAGGTGGCCTACTACGACCAGCAGCGGGAGCAGCTGGATCCGGAGGCCACCGTCGTCGAGGCGGTCGCCGACGGCAACACCACGGTGATGGTCGCAGGCCAGCCGCGGCACGTGCACGGCTATCTCGAGGACTTCCTGTTTCCGCCGGAGCGCGCGCGGTCTCCGGTCAAGGCGCTGTCCGGCGGCGAGCGCAACCGTCTGCTGCTGGCGCGCCTGTTCACGCGCCCGGCGAACGTGCTGGTGCTCGACGAACCCACAAACGATCTGGACATCGAAACCCTCGAGCTGCTTGAAGAGCTGCTCGTCGATTTCGCGGGCACGATTCTTCTCGTCAGCCATGACCGGAAGTTTCTCAACAACGTGGTCACGTCGACGCTGTCGTTTGACGGTGACGGTCTCGTGCGGGAGAACGTCGGCGACTACGACGATTGGAAGAACGGGCAGGGAATGCAGGTGGCGCAGGGAATGCAGGTGGCGCGGGTGGCGCAGGTGGTGCACGGCAAACCGCGCGCGCCGGAGCCTCGCGCGCCCGCGGCGGCGGTTGCGGCGAAGAAGAAGCGCTCGTACAACGAACAACGCGAGTATGCCGCGCTGCCCGCGAAGATCGAGGTCCTCGAGACGGAAGGCAAGATGCTGCACGAGCGCATCAGCTCGCCGGAGTTCTACAAGGCGGGCTCGGAGAACATCCGGACCGCCCTCGAGCGCGCCGAGACCCTCAAGACGGAACTCGAGACCCTGTACGCCCGATGGGCCGAGCTGGACGAGAAGACCTAAGATGGCTCTACCATGCGCCTGCATCTTGAGACCCATCGCACGACGCGTATCGGCTGGCTGCGCGCCTCGGTTCTCGGCGCGAACGACGGCCTGATCTCCACCAGTTCGATCATCGTGGGCGTCGCCTCGTCGGCGCTGGCCTCGCGGCACGACGTGCTGCTTGCGGGGCTGGCCGGCGGCGTGGCCGGCGCGTTGTCGATGGCGGCCGGCGAGTACGTCAGCGTCAGTTCACAGTCCGACACCGAAACGGCCGACCTGACGCGCGAGACACGCGAGCTGAAGGAAGATCCGGTCGGGGAGCACGCCGAGCTGGCTGGCATTTACGTGCAGCGTGGCCTGACGCCGGACCTTGCCGATCAGGTGGCCAGGCAGCTGGAACAACACGACGCGCTCGGCGCCCACGCGCGTGACGAGCTGGGCATCAACGAGATCACGCGCGCACGGCCGCTGCAGGCCGCGTTCGCGTCGGCGCTGGCGTTTGCGGTCGGCGCGGCGCTTCCCGTCGTGCTGGCCGCGCTGGCGCCGTTGGACTGGATGAACCCGATGGTGATGGGCTCCACGCTGGTGCTGCTGGGCGCGCTCGGGAGCGTGGCCGGGCACCTGGGCGGCGCCTCGCTCTTCACCGGTGCCGCGCGCGTCATGTTCTGGGGCGCGGTCGCGATGGGCGCGACGGCGCTGGTCGGACATCTGTTCGGCGCGCGAGTGTAACGACAGCGCCGGTCGCTCTTACGCGGCCGGGCTCACGCTCTCAATTTTTTCGTACCATTTCAGCGCTTGCGCGTACGCGGATGGCACCACGTTGATCCCCAGTTCGGCCTTGTTTGCGAGCGCCAGGTAGCGATCCCAGTCGCCGTGTTCATACGCGATGATGCAGTCGAGCAGGCGCCGGCTGTGATTGTCCCGTCCGCGCAGGGCCGCGTCCGCCTCTTCGGGGAGCGGCAGGTGCGCCAGGATGCCGGACATCGGCACTTCGAGGATGGCGTCGAGCAGCGAGCACAGGCCGAGCAGGAAGCCGTCGCCCAGCGTGCCGCTCACGTCCGCGTTGGCGACGATTTCACACGTCCTCCCGCGCAGCGTGGCCATCGCGACGAGTTCGTCCGGCGCGCCGGCGCTGAATGACGTCATGGCCCACAGCGACGCCCACCGGCGGACGGTGTCGCAGCCGAGCAGCGTGAGCGCCTGTCGAATCGAGTCCACCCGGTTGTGTTGCGCAAACGCCGCGGAATTGACGGCGCGCAGCGTGCGATAGACAAGCGATGCGTCCGGCTTGATAAGGTCTTCGAGCTCCCGTGGCGAGATGTCCGGGCTCTCGAGCGCGCGCAGCAAGCGGAGATACGTGAGGCGATTGGCGGGGATGTCGTTGGTCACCCGCATGACGGGACGACCAATGAAGCCGCCCTGGAATGATGCGCATCCCAGCGCGGCGGCCGTCTTGAAGTGGTCTGCGGTTTCCACGCGCGTGGCCACGATCCGCGGCAGGGCCGCGTGACTCGTGGACAGGATCTGGCGCGCGACCGCCGGCAGGTCGGCCATGTCGGTCTTCACGTAGTCCGCCAGCGGCACCAGCGGCGCAATCTCGTCATTCGGCATGAAATGGTCGAGCGCGATGCGGCACCCCTTGTGCCGCAGGTCCGCGCAGGCGTCGAGCACCTCGGGCGCGGCGCCAACGTCATTCGGCAGCTCAAACACCACCTGGCGGGCGGGCAATGCCGGCGGCAAGCCGGCCAGCAGGAGCGAGCGCGTCACTTTGATGAACGCCAGGCGCCCGTACGTCAGCGTGTCGAGGCCAAAGGCCAGGACAGCCTCGCTGATGAGCGCGGCGTCTTCCTGATCGGTCGACGCAGGTCCCTGGAAGCCTCGCGGCGCCCGAAACAACAGCTCATAACCCACGGCCCGCTTCTGGCGATCGAAGATGGGCTGACGTGCGAGAAACACCTGTTCGTTCGCCGATTCCATGGCTGCTCCTTGCCCTACGTTCTTCCTTCATGGAATCGGGTCAATCCGGTGTTTCTTGAATCCGCCGGCTCGGTTACCGTTAGCGCTCACGATTCGCTTCATGTTCACGACGCTGATCGTGAAGACGGAAAATGGGTCCGACATCGCCGGCGCATCGAATCGGTGGAAGTATCCGCCGTTGTGTCGAAAATGGATAATACGATATCGTAATGAATGGCGCGCCTGTCCGCGCCGGGAGGTTGCGCCGTGTCGTCCATTGACCCAGTCCGGCTCGAAGCGGCCGGCGGTTTTGCGCTGCCGGTGGCGCCGTCAGAGGCGTTTCCCCTGTTCGACCCGGTCCGCGAGTCGGAATGGGCCGACGGGTGGAGCATCCGCGCCGTCCATCCGGCGCCGTTCCGCCTTGAGACCGACGCCGTGTTCGAAGTGCCGGGACCCAACGGCGCGACCGAGGTCTGGACCGTGACGGCGTGCGACCCGGCGGCGTGCCGCGTGGAGTACCTGGCCGTGTCGGGCCACGACCTGGTCCGGCGCGTGACGGTGCGGTGCGACCCCGCCCCCGGCGGCGCGCGCGTGACGGTGCGGTACCTCGTGACGGCGTGGACGCCCGAGGGCGCGGCGCGCGCGGCCGTGTACAACCAGGCCTTCATTGAGGGATGGCGACAACCTGTGCTGGAGGCGTTGATGCGAGGCCGGCGGGCTCGCTAGAGCGCGTGTCACATTGCTGTAGCCGCAGTTCAAGGTTCAGGGTTCAACGTCCAAGGTCACGTGTTGTCCGCAGGTCCTGCGGGTCCTTCGTCCGACGTGCACGTGCGCGTGAACCCAGAACCCGGGACGACCAGGACCCGAGGACGACGAGTGACCTTGGACATTGGACCTTGAACTGAGGACGACACTGCATCGAACTGAATACTGCCCTAGCGGCGGCGTGTCGCGCGTTCGTGCGCTTCGGTTTCGAGCGACTTCAGCAGACGCGTCAGCGCGTCCAGCGTGCGCGGCGGCACCGATTTCAGGATCGCCGCCTCGAGTGCGGCCAGTTGCTCATGAACGTGCCGCGCCACGGCCTGCCCGCGCGGCGTCAACGTAACCACGAACGTGCGCCGGTCGGATGTGCCCACCTCGCGCCGGATCAGGCCGCGTGCGGTCAGCCGGTCGAGGATGCTCGTCAGCGTCGAGCGCTTGTGCGCCAGGCCGCGATGCAGATCCGCAATGGCCACCGGTCCGGAGACGGCCAGGTGCGCGAGAATGTGCGCGTCGCCCTGCGCCAGGCGGTCGCCCGTCAACCCGGACAGATAGAGCCCGATGCGATGGGTGGCGCGATGAACGGCGGGCACGAGGCGGAGCGGTTTCTGCGGCACCCCTGCATGGTAAACCCTGCGCTTCTTCACAGCTTGATCAGAGCCGGCTCAGAACGCGCGTCGAGCGACAGCTTAACCTTTCGTCATGACGACTTCACTTCATGCGCGTATCGTCCTGATCGGTTCAATGACCGCACTGCTCTCGGTGGGCGCCATCGGCCTGGCCCGGGCGCAGACCGCGCCGGCCGGTCAGGCGGCCGTGCCCTCGATTGCCGTGGCCGCGCCGGGTCAACTGCAGGAACTCGTGCTGCGGGACGGCACGCGGGCCGTCGGCCGGGTTGAACGGATCGACAACGGCCGCGTCGTGTTTCGCACCGAATCCGGCGCCGTGCTTGAAGTGGACGTGGCGCAGGTCGTTTCCGCCAGTGTCGTCCGTGGCCGAATGGTCGATGGCTCCTACTGGCCCGAAGACTCAAATCCCACGCGCCTGTTCTTCGCCCCGACCGGCCGAAACCTGAAGCGCGGGGACGCGTATTTCGGCCTCTACGAAATCTGGATGCCGTTCGTCCAGTACGGTGTGACCGACCGGTTCTCGATCGGCGGCGGCACGCCGCTCTTTGTGGGCGGCGGCGAACATCCGGTGTGGTTCACGCCCAAACTGCAGCTTGTCTCTGCGCCCACAACGCAGGCGTCGATCGGCGTCATGCACTTTCTGAACATCGACGATGCGAGCTTCGGCGTGGCGTATGCCGCCGTGACGAAGGGCACGCCCGACTCGGCCGCCACGGTTGGGCTCGGCTGGGCCTACGCCCGCACGGATGGCCACAACGGCGGATCGGCGGTGTTGATGGTGGGCGGCGAGCACCGCGTGTCGCGCCGCATGAAGTTCGTGACAGAGAACTACTTCTTCGATGGCCACGGCCTGCTGAGCGGC
>JAKALV010000227.1 GCA_021824055.1 Acidobacteriota bacterium | reverse complement strand
GCGCGCGCGCCAATTTGGAGGAACTCGGGTTTCGATTCGCGCCGATCGCCGCCGCTGGAGTGCCTCTGACCATCGAGCAATATCTGCGCGCCGTTCCGAAAAGCTGGATCATTGCCGCGGCGACCGGTGATCGGTTCGGCCTCGGCGTGCTGCCGCGCCGCGGACCGACATTCGGAGCGGTTGGCGGCCGCATCGATCTCTTTGATCACCCGCGATCGCACTACGGGATCGTCGGCGTGAGCAGCGGACAGGACATCGTTGCGGAAGCCGCCGACGCCGGGCCGGTGCGGCTGGATCTAAGCGCCGGTGACCGCGTGGCCAGGGCGGCGCGGCTTCCGGCCTCGCTGTTGGTGACGAGCGACGATCGCGGCGGCATCATCAGCTACAAGGGCGCGCCGGTCGCGAGCACACAGACGGGCCTGGCGATGGCGCTGCTCTCGCCGGACGGCGTGCTGCGACATGCGGTGAGCCTCGAGTTCAGCAGCGATATGCGCGTCCTGATGAACCCGCCTAGTCTCATGCCGGCTTACATCGCCGGCTCCGAGCCATGCGCCGATACCAGCGCGGCTGGCTGGACGGATGTGTCGGCACCTGCGCAACTCGCATCGCTGGGTGGAGTGCTGGACGGCGCGACGCATCTGGTGATCTACGCGCGCAGCGGGCATCCACTCGATCCGCGACAGAGGCCGCTCGCGCATCATCAGGTGGCCGAGGTTCGCGTCCAGGCGTTCCGCTCGACGGATGCGACGGCGAGCGCCTCGTTGCGGGCGGCGATCGCCGCCGATGGCCTGGCGTATGCGCCGCGTTGGCTCGCGGCGGCGTACGTGTATCGCATCGACGTCGAATCATCGTGGAACGGCCGCCGGCAGCTCGCGCTCGATCTCGGCGGATTTGCGGACGCGGCGGTCGCGCGCGTCGCCTCAGGCCCGGGCAGGACCGTTACGCTGTGCGCGGCGATGCGCGAGAACACGCCGACCATTTCCGCGGCAATGTCGCCCGCCGCCGGCGAGATCGACCTGGCCAACCGCGATCTGTTTGTCTACGGTTGGGACCGCGTCGAGGGTCAGGGCCGCGACCGGTTCCGCTGGACGCGGGCGCTCGACGCGGAGTTACTGGTGCCAGTGGCGCGCGCGGCGCCGATGGTGCTCGAATTGGATTGCGTGCCGACCGGTGCTCCGAACATCGAATTGCGCGTTCGCATCAACGGGGAGTGGCTCCCGCCGGCCGCGCTGGTCCCCGGCACGCAGACCTATCGCTGGACCGTTCCGGTCGCAGCGTTGCGCGATGGATTGAACCGCGTGTCGATCGGCACATCGGCCCTCGTGCGCCCGATGGACATCGGTCCGGGCACCGACGACCGCCGTCTCGGTGTCGCGGTGCACCGCGTTGCGCTCAGTCCGGCCGTGACGGCCGCTCCGGGTGGCGGTCAGTAACTTCCGCAGAACCAGCGATCGATCGTTTCGGCCCGGCGTTCCTACGCTGCGGTTCGCTTGCGCGACGGCCGCTTGGCCCTGGTGGTCGGCGGATCGGTGTGCCGCGTGGCGTAGATATCCAGGAGCTGGCGGATCATGCGCTGGTACTGCGTTCCATGTTTCCTCGCCTCCCGCTTGAAGAAGTCGACGCTCCGCCTGCTGAGGGCAATCGTGACCTTGACGCCGGCGTCACGAAAGACGAGGTCGGCGGGTCTTGGCAGGAAGTCGTCGACGACCGTGACCGGACCGAGACGCTCATTGGTGTACTTGATGTTCGCGCTCATAGATCTGTTTCCCCTTTCGCCAGTAGCCAGCGCCGAAGATCTGGTTCGCCCTGTCCTTGGCATCATCCCAGGCGAAGTGCGCCGTCACGGCAACAGGCTACCAGTTGTATGGGCAAGTGGCCATATTATTATATGGGTCTCGAGTGCGAAGCCGACGGGGATTCAGTCCGAGCGTGGCAAGATTCGGGCGCGGCCCGGGTACTACTCACCGCGGAAATTGCCGCTGGCCCCATAGCCGGCTCCAATAACGCAATACCCGATAGCGCAATCCAATAACCAGCTCACCAGCTGAGAAATAGCCAGCTGTCTCTACTCTTGTCGTCTCGGCCGCACGTTCGCCGCGAGCACGCGCTTGCGCATCCGCAGCGCCTTCGGCGTGATCTCCACCAGCTCATCGTCATTGATGAACTCGATCGCCTGTTCCAGCCCCATCTTGCGCGGCGGAATCAGATGGATCGCCTCATCGGCCGACGAGGCGCGCATGTTGGTCTGTTTCTTTTCCTTGCAGATATTGACGTCCATGTCGTTCTCGCGCGCGTTCTCGCCGATGATCATCCCCTCGTACACTTCCGTCGTCGGATCGATGAAGATCTCGCCGCGTTCCTGCAGCGCCGCGATGGCGTTGGCCGTGGCCTTGCCCGTGCGGTCCGACACGAGCGCGCCGTTCTGCCGCGAGCCGATCGGGCCGTGCCACGGCTCCCAGCCGTGGAAGATGTGATTCATGATGCCGGTGCCGCGCGTGTCCGTGAGGAACTGCGAGCGGAACCCGATCAGCCCGCGCGCCGGAATGCGGAACTCCAGACGCGTGCGGCCGCTGCCGTGGTTGACCATCTTCGTCATGGTGCCGCGGCGCTGGCCGACGAGCGCAATGACGACGCCCTGGAAGGCCTCGGCGACGTCGATGACGAGATCCTCGACCGGTTCGCAGCGGACGCCCTTGATGTCCTTGGTCACGATCTCCGGGCGCGAGACCTGGATCTCGAAACCTTCGCGCCGCATCATTTCTATGAGAATCGACAATTGCAGCTCGCCGCGCCCGTAGATCTTCATCTGCTCGGGCGAGTCGGTCGGTTCGACGCGAATCGAGACGTTGCCGAGCAGCTCCTTGGCCAGCCGGTCCTTGATCTGGCGCGAGGTCACGAACTGGCCGTCGCGGCCGGCGAACGGCGACGTGTTGACGCCGAAGATCATCGACACCGTCGGCTCGTCGATCGCGATCGTGCCGATCGCCACCGGGTTCTCGGCGTCGGCGATCGTCTCGCCGATCATGATGTCCTCGATGCCCGCGAGGCAGATGATGTCGCCCGCGGCGGCCTCGGTCACGTCAATGCGCTTGAGGCCGTCAAACATGTAGAGTTTGGTGACCTTGGTCTGCTCCAGCGTGCCGTCGATCTTGCAGACGGCGATCGGGTCGCCCACCTTGACCGTGCCGTTGAAGATGCGCGCGATGGCGATGCGCCCGAGATAATCGCTCGCGTCGAGATTGGCCACCAGCGCCTGCAGCGGCGCCGCGGCGCTGCCGCGCGGCGGCGGCACGCTCTTGACGACCGCGTCGAAGAGCGGCATGAGATCCACGCCCGGCACCGTGAGGTCGGTCGTCGCCGTGCCCTCGCGCGCGACGGCGTAGAGAACAGGAAAGTCGAGCTGGTCCTCCGTGGCGTCGAGATCGATGAACAGGTCGTAGATCTCGTTCAGCACTTCCTGGACGCGCGCGTCGGGCCGATCAATTTTATTGATGACCACAATCGGCGGCAGCCGGCGCTCGAGCGCCTTGCGCAGCACGAACCGCGTCTGCGGCAGCGGGCCCTCCGAAGCGTCCACCAGGAGCATGACGCCGTCCACCATCGAGAGCACGCGCTCGACCTCGCCGCCGAAGTCGGCGTGGCCCGGGGTGTCCACGATGTTGATCAGCAGGTTCTTGTAGTGCACGGCCGTGTTTTTGGCGAGAATTGTGATGCCGCGCTCACGTTCGAGGTCGTTGGAGTCCATGACGCGTTCAATCACGCGCTCGTTGGCTCGAAACGTGCCCGACTGGCGCAGCAACGCGTCCACCAGCGTCGTCTTGCCATGATCCACGTGGGCAATGATGGCGATGTTGCGCCGGAGCGGGTTGGCGATCTCCTGCGACTTCTGATGCGATGAAGACATCCAATCAGTATAACCTTCGGCGGGCGCATGGAGCTGCGATGGACGATCGGCGGGGATTCTTAGGCAGGTTCGTGGCGGCCGGGGCGGCCCTGATCGGGGCGGGGCTGGCCGGGATTGCCGGGCTGGCGTCGGTACCCAGGGCGCAGGGGCAGGTGAAGCGCTGGCGGAAGGCCGCCTCGATGTTCGACCTCGGCAACAAACCGATGATGGTCGTCCTGGCCGAGCGCCATCAGGACGGCTGGTACGAGACGCGCCGGCAGACCGTGGTTTTCATCGACAAGGACGAGTCGGGGAACGGCTACCGCGCGCTGTCGGCCACGTGCACGCACCTCGGCTGCGGCGTGTCGTGGGACGACGCGAAGAGCCGGTTCGTGTGCCCATGCCACGCGGGCACGTTTGATCGCGGCGGCAACGTGGTGTCGGGACCGCCGCCGCGGCCGATGGATCGCCTTGAGGCGCGCCTGAACGACGCGACCGGCGACATCGAGGTGCAGTGGTGAGAGCGTGGCTGAGACGAATCGCCGACGAGCACGTGCCGGCCGGCACCGGCTGGTCGTTCACGCTGGGCATGGTCCTGCTGTTCGGCCTCGTCGTGCAGGTCGTCACGGGCATCGCGCTCGCGCTGTACTACGCGCCGACGCCCGATCACGCGTGGATGAGCGTGCGCTACATCATGACGGACGTGCGGTTCGGACCTGTCGTGCGCGGCCTGCACTTCTGGGGCGCCACGCTCGTCGTGGTCTCCGCGGCGCTGCACCTCGTGCGCGTGGTGGTCACGGGCAGCTATCGCAAGCCGAGACAGTTCAACTGGGTGATCGGGCTCGCGCTGCTGGTCGTGATCCTGTTCTTCGCCATGAGCGGCTATCTCCTGCCATGGGATCAGCGCGGCTACTGGGCGACCGTCGTCCGCGTGGGCATCGCGGGCCTGACGCCGTTTCTCGGCGAGTTCGCGAAGAACATGATGCGCGGCGGTCCGGACATCGGCGCGCTGACGCTGATGCGCTGGTACGCGCTGCACGTGATGGTGCTGCCGCTCGCGTTGATCGGCCTCGTGACGGCGCACATGTACTTCCGGTTTCGCGACGGCCTGTCCGGCCCGGTGAAAGCCGGGAAGGGTACAGGCCACGCGTATTACCCATTTCACGTATCGCGCGAAATGCTCGCGATGCTGGCGGCCGGCGTGCTGCTCGTCGTGCTGGCGATCAAGGGCATGCCGGCGCTCGAGCCGCAGGCCGATCCCACGGCGACCGATTACATCCCGCGGCCCGAGTGGTACTTCGCCGGCCTGTTCCAGTTCGTGAAGTTCTTTCCCGGCAGGTGGGAAGTGGTGGGCGCGCTG
Organism: Acidobacteriota bacterium; assembly: GCA_021824055.1. Classification (GTDB taxonomy): domain Bacteria; phylum Acidobacteriota; class Vicinamibacteria; order Vicinamibacterales; family SCN-69-37; genus SCUN01. The sequence continues at coordinate 220 of JAKALV010000227.1, read as the reverse complement.
ATTCTGCCCGGCATCGCGATGACGGCGCTGATTCTGCTGCCGTGGCTCGATCGCGGCCGAACGCGGGCGTTCGCGGACCGGCGGCCCGTGCTCGTCGTGTTCATGTTGTTCGTCGCCGTGGTCGCGACGCTCACGACGATCGGCGCGATGGATCAACCCGCGCGGCAAGGCGACGCGTGGAACCACAAGGAGATCGCGGGCGTCACGCTCATGGCGACGG
>JAKALV010000226.1 GCA_021824055.1 Acidobacteriota bacterium | reverse complement strand
TGCGGGGGCTCACCTCGATCAGCGCGATGAGGGGCCGGCCCTTGTTGAGTTCGGATTGAATGCGCGCGGGGCCGTCGTCACTGCCGGCCGGCACGTCCAGCGCCTGCCAGCCGCGGTCGCGGACGGCCGTCGTGAGGGCGCCCGTCAGAATGCCGGCGTCGCCGGCGCTGACGAGCGGCGCGAAGTCTTGCGGAAACACATCGCGAGCGCCCCAGTAGCGCATCACCATCGCGACGGCGGCGCCGCCGCAGAGTTCCGGTGTTTGCGCCACATACGGCACGTCGAGCAGCGCGCTCAGGAGCAGGGCGGCGAGCATCGTGAAGTGGGTCAGCCGGATCTGTTCCGTCCGTCCGGCTGACCGATGTGAAGTGTTACTTGATTTCGAGTTGATCGACGACGCTCTTCACGCCGTCACATCGCTTGGCCAACACGACCGCGCGTTCCCGGCCCGCCGCGGTCTTGACGGTGCCTTTGAGTGTGACGATCCCCTCGTTGGTGTCCACGTTGATCTCGCTGTCCTTCAGCAGATCCTCGCCGATGAAGAACCAATGCATCTTCGTGGTGATCCACGCGTCGGTGATCGCCTCGCCGGCCTTGTTGAGGCCCTTCTTGGTGCGCTCAGCCACGGTCTTGTCGGCATCGGGATTGACCGTGACGTTGTTGTGGACCATCGAGATCCCGTCGATCTTGGCCAGGCGGCCGGCTTCCGTCTTCTGCGCGAGCGTTGCGACATCGCCCGACAACATGGCCATTCCGGCCTCGACCTTCACTTTGATGTCGTACTTGGCGACCAGGTCGCTGACCTCCAGGCGGTACTCGATCCGCTCCTGAAGGACCTTGTCGGTTTGCTTGACCGACTGATCGGCGAGTGTCCCTGACGTGGACGCGGCGGTTGCGGGTGTGGTGGAGATGGCGAGCGTCGCGGCCAAGCCGAGCGCTGCCACGAGTGAACGGGACATGGGTAACCTCCGTCGGCGCGGCAAATCCGCGCCGGACTGTTACCCGATACTAGGCGGCCGCGCCCTAGAGCCTGTGCTCACTTTGAGACACTGGCACGCAGGCGCGCGTGCCAGGTGGATCGCCGCAGACCACGCGCCGCAGGGACGGGCGGTCACGGCGGTGGCGGTGTGACGCTGAACGGTGTGGCCGCCGCTTTCGCACGCGTCGCCCTGGAGGAAGAGGACGGCTCGCGGCGCGAACCTGGCGACGGTCAGCGGAGTGTCGGTTGACTGAAGCAGGGCCCGCAGACCTGGCAACTCACGGCGCCAGGCCGCGCCGGGCGGATTTGTCCACCACGTGCGGACTGTGCCCCCTGTGCACTAGTGAGCAGACAGGCACCTTGCGGGCCGGTAGGCTCTCGTCAATGTCCAAGTTGATCCGATCCTTCATCTCCGCAGCGGTCCTGCTCTTCGGGCTGAGTTACGTTGCTGTCGCCGACGCGCAGACGCCGGCGCCCGCGCAGAACCCGACCCCTCCACCGGCCGAGGCCACGCGCCCGGCCACGACGACATTCTTCGGCGACACGGGGCTTTGGTACGTGCCGACCGCGGAAGTACTTCCCAGCGGCAAATGGTCGTTCAGTCTCTATCGACGCGGCACCGATCTCGTGCAGGGGCAGAGCAACGTCGCGGATCTTGCCGGCACAATCGGCGTTGGGTTCAAACGCGCCGAGTTCTTCGGATCGTTCCTCGCGCAAACGCGCATCGACCGCGACACCAGGCCGATCTTCTTCAATAACCCGGCGCAGGGCGGCATCATCGACCGCAACCCGATGGTGAACCGGCCGTGGACCACCGGCGTCGGCGACCTCTATCTCGGCACCAAGATCAACCTGCTGTCACAGGCTCGCGAGAATCCGATCGCGTTTGCGGTGCGCGGCATGGTGAAGCTCCCGACCGGCGATTCCGCCAACGGGATGAGTACCGGCAAAGCGGACGTGATGTTCGATGCGATCGCCAGCGGCGAGATCGCCGAGCGGCTCGAGGTGTCCGGCTACGGCGGCTACAACTTCCGCGGCAGCGCCGATGGTTTTCAGATTCCGACGAAAGCGTTTCGGTGGGGCGTCGGAGCCGGAACACCCTCGCGGTTCCATCTCCGTCTGATCGGCGAACTGAACGGTGAGCATCCGACGGTCGGCACGTCGACCATTACGACCGCCTCGCTGGTCGGCTCCGATCTGAGCATGCCGCCGCTGGTGTCGCTGACCAAGTCGCAGACGCGCGCGACCGTGGGCCTGCTGTTTCAGGGCAAGGGCTTCTTTGTCGGCACCGGTTTGAGTCTCAGCTTGCCGAAGAGCGATTCGTCCGCCACGGCATCCAACGCGAACGACTCACATTGGGACTGGCAGATCCGGCTCGGCTATCACCCCGGCGTGCGCAAGTTCGTTCCGCCCGCGCCGCCGCCGCCGCCTGCGCCCGTCGAACAGGCGCCGCCGCCCCCGCCGCCGCCCGCGCACCTGTTGTCCGTCAAGGCCGCGTGCGATCTCTGCAGCGTCGAGGTCAACAAGATCGCCACCGTGACGGCCACCGTCACCGACTCCATCAACTGCGCCGTGTCCTACGCCTGGACCGCGGCGTCCGGCACGTTCACGGCCGCATCGGCCCGCGTGACGCCATGGACGGCGCCCGCCCAGGCCGGCACCGTGCCGGTCACCGTGACCGTCACGTGCCCCGGCGACGGCATGACCGCCTCGGACACGATCAACATCGCGGTCACGAGCGCCGTGGTGAAGACCTACGCGTTCGATGACGTGTATTTCGACTTCGACCGCTCGACGCTGCGTCCGGACGCGCTGCGCGTGCTCGACGGCGCGATCGACGCGATGAAGAACGACGCGACGCTGAGCCTCACGATCGAAGGCAACACCTGCAACATCGGCACGTCCGAATACAACCTCGCGCTCGGCGAACGCCGGGCCGCGAGCGTGCGCGACTACCTCGTGAGCCGCGGCGTGTCCGGCGATCGCCTGCGCACGGTCAGCTACGGCGAAGAACGGCCCAAGTTCGACAACGAGCGGGAAGAGACCCGGCGGTTGAACCGCCGGGCCGTGCTGGTTGTCACCCTTCAACGCGAGTAGGTACCTGAGATGAGGCTCATCATGAAACCATTTCTTCGCTTCGCAATGCTCGCCGTGGTGCTCGGCACCGTGCATCTGCCGCACGCGGTCGTCGCCGACGGCAAACCGCTGCCCGCCGGTACGTATCAAGTGCAGTTGACCGACGCCGCGCCGCCGGCGCCGGCCGTCGGGCAGGCGCCCGACGCCGAGCGCTGGGTCGAATTCGTGCGGCGGGGCAAGGTCGTGGGGCGCGAAGTCGCCTCCGTCGTGTCCGCGGCGGACATGGGCGCCATCGCCAAGGGCAAGCGCCCCGCCACGAACCGATCGCTCGTGGAAATGCTGAAAGGCGGCGACTACGTTCGCGTCTGGATCAACAAGGACAAGGTCAACTACCTGATCAATCTGCCGGTCGGTAAATGACCCTTCAGCAGAGGTGCCCGATGTTCCCTCGCTCTTTCACCAGGAGGCCCGTGATGACCACAGGTGTTCGCGTTCTCATTTCGCTCGCGTTGGCCGCGACCGTCGCCGGGTGCACCCGGCGCACGGATCCCGACACCGTGCCGATCGGCACGCCCGTGGAAGTCACGCGCCAGGACGGCGGCGTGGTCAAGGGCACGCTGACGGCGCGGGATGGACAGAACCTGCGCGTGGCCAGCGGACGGACGTCGCGGGCGATTCCGCGCAATCAGATCGAGGACATCGCGGTGGTGACCAAGGACGCGCCGCCGGCGCTGCCCCCGGCCGCGAAGTTCCGCGAGTACACGATTCCGGAGGGCACGGTGCTCCACGCCCGCCTGGAGACGTCGCTCGGGTCGGACTCGAGCCGCGTCAATGATCCGGTGGAAGCCGTGCTGACTGAAGCCGAACTGATCGACGGCGTTGACGTCCTGCCCGCGGGCAGCATCGTCAAGGGCGTCGTGACCACGTCGGAATCATCGGGAAACGTGCGCGGGCGCGCCAGTCTTGCCGTCACGTTCCAGTCGATTACGCTGGCAGGCCGTGACGACACCTACGCGTTGTCCGCGAGCGTGCAACACACCGCCGCGGCCACGAAGGGCGACGACGCGAAGAAGATCGGGATCCCCGCCGCCGGCGGCGCGATTCTCGGAGCCATTTTCGGCGGCAAGAAGGGCGCGCTCATCGGGACGGCGATCGGCGGCGGCGCCGGCGCCGTGGTCGTGCTCACCACATCGGGTCCCCAAGTGCGTTACGCGCGCGGCACGGTGCTCTCACTGCCACTCGATCAGCCGATCGACGTGCGCGTTCCCATTCGAAAGTAGGTCCGTCATGAAGCACACCTCAACCGCGCAGACTCCCGAGGACATCCTCAACGAACTGCGTGCGCTCGTCGCGGAGGCCGAGGCCATGGTGAACACGTCGGCCGACCGGTCCGATGGCGTGGTGAGCGCGCTGCGGGCGCGCTATGAAGCGGCGCAGGAACGCCTGTCCGACGCGGTCGCCCAGACCCGGCGCAAGGTCGCGGCGGGCGCCGCGTATGCCGACGGCGCCATTCGCGAAAATCCGTATCGCTCGCTCGCCTGGGCGGCCGGCGCCGGCATGCTCGTGGGCCTGCTGGTGGCGCTCAGAAAGCGCCGCTACACGGCCGCGCTGGCCGGGTTCGTTATCCTGACGATGGGCTGCACGTCCGTGGCGGCGCAGCGGCCGCAGCAGCCGCGCCGCGGGCAACAGTACGCGGGACAGCTCTCGGGCACGTATGAGCTCGAAAACTCGCGGGGCGATGATCCTCAGCGCGTCGCCGACATGGCGACGCGTAACCTGCCCCGAGGGCGGCGGGACCGCGCGTATCAGGACCTGCTGGACCGGCTGCAGCCGCCCGTCACGCTGGCGATCGACCGCAACGGCCGCACGGTGACGATCAGCTCATCGAGCGGTCCGCGCACGACGTTTGACGCGGATGGACGGACGCGCAACGAGAGGCTGGACAATCGTCGCGTCACGGCCACGCGCGCGGAGTTCATCGGCGATCGGCTGACGGTGTCGTCACGCGGCAATCGCAACACGGATTTCCAGGTCACGTTCGAGCCAATGGACAACGGCGACGGCATGCTGGTCACGCGCCAGATGGACAACAGCGATCTTCCGCGGGCGGTCACGATTCGCAGCTACTACCGCCGGGTGGCCCCGGAGCCGCGGTGGGATATCTACAGTCCGGACCCTGGCTACGGGGGGCGACCCACGCGCCAGCCGGGCGCATTCGTCGTGCCGGACGGCACGCGCATGGTCGCCGTGCTCGACACCGAGATCAGCACGCGCACGTCGCGCGACGGCGAGCGGTTCTCGATGACCGTGCAGGGCCCCGAGGAGTACCGCGATGCCCGCATTGACGGCGTCATTCAGCGGATCACGCCGTATGGCAACGGCCGCAGTGCCGAGATGCGCGTCGACTTCGAC
>JAKALV010000014.1 GCA_021824055.1 Acidobacteriota bacterium | reverse complement strand
GCCCGGCGCCACGCGGTCGATCACCGGCAACAGGTCGCGGCGCAACCGGTTGCGCGGAATGCGCACGTCGGCGTTCGACGCGTCTTCGCGAAACGTCTCGCCGCGAGCCGCCAGATACGCCCGGACGTCGGCGCGGCGGCATTCGATCAGCGGCCGGATCACGGCGCCGCGCACGGCCCTGATCCCCGACAATCCCCGGCTGCCGGCTCCGCGCAGCAACCGCAGCAGAACGGTTTCGGCCTGATCATCCAGCGTGTGCCCCGTGGCGATGTGGGTGGCTGCGAGCGCCACGGCGGTCTCGCCCAGCCACGCGTAGCGCGCGCGGCGAGCGGCGGCCTCGATCGACTCGCCGCGCGTGCGCGCCGCGGCGGCTACGTCAACGCGGATGGAACGGAACGGCACGCGCAGGCGCGCCGCCAGCGCCTCGCAGAACGCCTCATCGGCGTCCGCGTCGGCCCCGCGCAACTGGTGGTTCAGGTGCGCGACGCCGGCCAGCTGGAGCGCGTGGCCCGCGGCGAGTTCCGCGAGGAGCCAGGCCAGCGCCACCGAGTCGGCGCCGCCTGACAGCGCAACCAGCACGCGCGCACCGGGCGGCAGCCGGGTGCGCCGGCGAAGCGTGTTCGCGACCTGATCGGCGAGGGTCATGGGCGAAGCAAAGAGGCAGAAGCATTATCGCTCCCATTGCCCCTTTGCCTCTTTGCCGCTTTACGACGATCAGAAGTGGTGGCGGTGCAGGGACTCGAACCCCGGACACTGCGGATATGAGCCGCATGCTCTAACCAGCTGAGCTACACCGCCGGAATACAGAAGCTTACAACGGCAATCGGGGAATCGGAAATCGGCAATCGGCAATCGCGGATCGGCAATCGCGGATCGAGAATCGCGGATCGGGAATCGAGAAATCGTCAATCGGCAAGCGCCGCCGCCAGAAGCGGCAGCATCAACTCATGATGACCAATGAGTGAATAGCCCTTGCCGGTGCCGGCCACGGGCCGGCGGACCACGTTGGTCTCCGCGCGGTACATTTTCAGAAAATCCATGTTCACCGTCGTCATTTCATCGAGCGAGATGCCGCGATTGCGCACGAGCGCGACGGCCTTGAGAAACACCTCGGGCAGCAGCACCGCGGAACCGACGTTCAGGTACACGCCGCCGGCGAGTCGGCTCACGTGCGACGTGAAGTAGCGGAAGTCGCGCAGGCTGCCCGCCCCGATCGCTTCGCCGGAAGCCGTCGGATGCATATGGATGATGTCCGTCCCGATGGCGACATGCACCGTGACCGGCACGTGGAGGCGCGCCGCCGCGCACAACACGCTCACATCGGCATGGGGCGGCGCCACGCGTCCGAGCCATTCGACGACGGCCTGACCGAGTCCGAGACCGCGTCCGACGCCGGCCGCGATCACGGCGTTGACGTCGCGGCCCGTCTCCTCGGCCATGCCGAACTGGCCCGGTCCCAGCGCCGCGTCAACGTCTTCGGAGGTGTGGCCGGCCAGCGCGATCTCCACGTCGTGAATGATGCCGGCGCCGTTGAGCGCGATCGCCGAGACGTACCCCCGCGCCATGAGGTCGATCAACACGGGACCGAGTCCGACCTTCAGCACGTGCGCCCCGAAACCCCACACCACGCCACGATCGGCCGCCCGCGCCGCGCGGATCGCGGCCACGACGGCGCGAAAATCCGCCGCGCCGAGCATATTGGGCAGGCTGTCGAGAAGACCCGCGAGACCGGACGCAGGATCCCACGCGCGCGCAAAATCCTCGCGCCGCACTTTGCTTTGGCGCGACGGCAATGGATACGTGCGCACATCCGAGAGATCGAATTCGATGTAGGGAAACGTCACGCGCACTCCGGGTACTGAGAGTCGATGAGCCGGGTCAGAGTATCACCATCGCATCGCCGTAGCTGTAGAAGTGGTAGCCGCGCGCCACGGCGTCGCGATAGGCCGCCATGATCAGATCGCGACCGGCGAATGCGGCCACCAGCATAAGCAGCGACGACTTCGGCAAATGGAAGTTGGTCACGAGCGCGTCCACAGCAGCGAACCGGTGGCCGGGATGAATGTAATTGTCCGCGACGCCACCGCCGGCTGGAACCGCGCCGCCGCCGTGCGCCGCCGCATGTTCGAGCGCGCGCGTGGTGGTGGTGCCCACCGCCACGACGCGTCCGCCGCGGGCGCGCGCCGCCGCGATCGCCGCGGCGGTGTCGCGGGACACGTCGTACGGCTCGGCGTCCACGACGTGATCCTCAACGCGTTCCGCCTTCACCGGCTTGAACGTGCCGTAACCGACGTGCAGCGTCACGGCGGCGCGCGCGATGCCGCGCTGTCCGAGCGCCGCCAGCAGGGCCTCGTCGAAATGGAGGCCGGCCGTCGGCGCCGCCACGGAGCCTCGGGCGCGCGCGTACACCGTCTGGTAGCGCGCGCGATCCGCCGCCGTGTCCGGCCGGCGGATGTACGGCGGCAGCGGCACGTGACCGATCTGATCGACCGCGGCGTCCACCGACGCCGCGCCTTCAACCGTGAAGGCGACCACGCGGCGGCCGCGATCGCCGCGGGCGCGGATCTCGGCGCAAAGCTCGACACCGGGCGCGCGGTCCGGCGCGCCGAACACGACGCGAGCGCCCGTCGGCAGCTTCTGGCCCGGCGACATCAACGCGTCCCAGTCGCCGTCCGGCCGGCGCGCGAGCAGCAGACACTCGACCGCGCCACCGCTCGGATCGCGCCGGCCCAGCAGCCGCGCGGGGAACACGCGCGTGTCGTTGACCACGAGGAGATCGCCAGGCGCCAGCAGCGCCGGCAGGTCCGCGATCATCGCGTCGGTCCACGTGCCCCGCGCGCGATCCACGACCATCAGCCGCGACGCGCCGCGCGGCCGCGCCTCCTGGGCGATCAGTGTCTCGGGCAGGGCAAAATCAAAATCGGCGACGAGCATGGTCATCGCGCCTCTCGCGTCACCGCGGCTCGAAAGGCCAATAGGCACGCGGCCATCCCAGCGAAGAGCGTGCCGCCGATCGTCCAGGAGATCCAGTCAGGCACACCGGCGGTTCGGATGGCGTACCACCAGAAGGCCAGCCGGTTCGAGATCAGCAGGTCCGCGGTCGAGACGTTGGGCGCCACAACGTCGGGAATGTTCGCGCCTGCCGCGCGCGCGAGATTTGACGGAGCCGCCAGAACAGCGCACGCGTTCGTGCCATGCCACTGCCAGCTCGCCGCCCCGCAAAGAGTCTGGCGGAAGTGCCAGTTGGTGATCAATGCGGCGGCGCCGAGTATTCCTCCGAGCGCGACCAAACCAAGCGCGATCGCGCGCGGATGGATGCGGCGCCAGTCCGCAGCGATCGGAATCATGAACAGCGCCATCCATGGGATGTAGTAGCGATTGCCCCACCCCCCGGAACTGCTCGCGGCAATCGTGCCCGACAACCTGAACAGCGTCATCAGGAAGCTGGCGCCCACGACAAACGCGAATGCCGGCTGTCGCCGCAGGAACCCCTCCCGGCGGCAACTCCAAGCCAGCAAGAGCAGCGTGGGTGTGTAGGCCAGCACGCCCTTGTTTGGGCTGAAGACGGCCTCTGCCAAGCCAAAGCCCAAATAAGTCGGACGGAAGCCATGAATCCACGCTGGATAGGTTCCCACCCAGACACTGCCCGTGCGCACGTGGTTCCACCATCCCGTGCCCAGCAGGCCCGGCAGCAGGCCAACGCCGAAGAGGCAGGCGGCGAAGACCGCGTGACGAGGTCGAGCGCTGCGGAGCCCAACGTAACCGATCCGGCACAGCAGCGCGACGGCGATCGTCGCCAGCGACACTTTGATGAGCAGAGCCGCGCCCACACACAGTCCGGCCCAGCCCCACGCGATGGTCATTCCGTCTTCCGCCCTGCGCCACGCGTAGAGCGCAGCGACCACGAACGGCGTCGCAATGGCGAGATCGGGCGGCGCCACGCTGTGGACGAAGTACTGACTCGTCGATAGCAGGACGAACAACGGCGCCGCGGAGTCCTCGGGGCGGACGCCCATGCGACCCAAAAGGGCCAGCAGGAGCATCAACGTCGTGGCGTAGAGCGCGCAGCCACTCATGCACAACAGCAACTCGTACACGCGCGGATACGGCTGGTGGGTCGCCGCAGCTACGCGCTCGGCGACGATGCCGATTGGGACGGCGAACAGCACAGCGCCGATGTCGTGCACCTCATACCACCGTCCGTCGAGCGCCTGATAGACGTTGGCGTTGTACCGGCGATCCAAACCGAACTGGCCGCTCACGACGATGCTTCTCACCGTGGTGAAATCGGGAGTTTCGTATGACTGAAACCCGGGTGAGACCCCCAGAGCCAGCAGGAACGCCGCGAGCCAAAGCCAAATGAAAGCGCGCTTCACGGTCGCCGTTCGCAGATGTAGAGCACGTGGGGATACGGCAGGAAATCGATCATGGCGTGACGATGCACCGTGAATCCCAAATCCTCGAGCAACCGCTGAAGCGTGGCCGCCAGCCAGTAATGCACGGCCCCCCGGGGATGCATTCCCCAATCCAGCGCACGCGTGAACCAGCGCTTGAGGGCCGGCGCCGCGTCCACTTCTTTGATGATCAGGCGACCATGCGGCTCGAGCGCCTGCGCGAGTTGCGTCAAGAGCGTCATGACCGCAGCCGGCGGCAGGTGGTGAAGAATGTCCAGCATGTAAATCGCGTCGAAGCGACGCTCACCGCTGAAGTCCTCGGCGTTGCCGTGCTCATAACTTACGTTGGTGAGACCGAGTGTGGCGGCAGCCTTCTGCGCCATGGCGATGCGATTCCGGTTCAGGTCAATCCCGGTGATCCGCAGGTCGCGATGACAGGATGCGAAATACAGCGAGAACAATCCGAAGCCACATCCAAGATCGAGGACTCGTCCCGAGGGGGGAAGGTACTGACCGATCTCCTCCAGGAAACGCTGGCGAATGATCGTGAAACGTCCCCGACAATACGCGCGCACAATCCAGTCGTCAAATGCATTAATCACACTGACCATGACGTCGGAGCCAACGCGCCGCTCAACATCCTGCGGCCGTCGCTCACGTGAGGGCTGTTGAATCGACATTCGGTCGGGACAATAGTCCGTGCACGGACCCGTGGAGTCAACATGAGAGCAGGATTCGCACGCCTGCCGTAAGATCTCGCCTGATGATTCTGGTCAACGCTTTCGCCATGACGTCGCGCACGATGACCACTCCCGGCAGCATCGTCGTGTGGTCGGCGACCGCCAGTCACATCGACCTCTGTCTCTTCGACGATGCGCGGGCGGCCGTCGAGGCGCGGCGCGTCCCTCTGATTCGCGACGGTCATCGCTGGACCTCCGGCGACCTGGTGCTGCCCAACGGACAACTGTACGCCTTGCGCGCCGTCGGCCCGGCCTCGCTCGACATGCGCGCGCGGTTTGCGCCGGAACGGCTGCTGCTCGATCCGTACGCGCGCGCGATCGGCCGGCCGCCGGCGCCGCTCGACCCGCTGGGCGCGGTCGTCATCGACGACTTCGACTGGCAGGATGATGCCCCGCCCGGCACGGCGTGGCGGGACACGGTGATCTACGAGGCCCACGTGAAGGGCCTCACAGCGCGACATCCCGATGTGCCGCCGGAGCACAGGGGCACATTTCTGGGCCTGACGTCGCCGCCGGTGCTCGATCACCTCCGCAGGCTCGGCGTCACGGCGGTCGAACTGCTGCCCGTCCACGCGCATGCCGACGAGCCGGCCCTGCGCGCGCGCGGGCTGACCAACTACTGGGGCTACAACACCCTCAGCTTCTTCGCCCCGGATCCGCGCTTCGCGACACGCGCGGCGGTTGCCGATCCAGCCGCCGCCGTCCGCGAATTCAAGACGATGGTGCGGGCGCTGCACCGCGCGGGCATCGAGGTTCTGCTGGACGTTGTCTACAACCACACGGCCGAGGGTCCGGCCGGCGGCCCGACGCTCTCGCTGCGGGGCCTCGATCCCGTGCGATCGTACCGCCGGCGTCCGCACGATCCGGCGGCCTATGACGACTGGACCGGCTGCGGCAACACGCTCAACCTCGACGACCCGATCGTGCGCGCGCTCGTCTTCGACAGCCTGCGGTACTGGGTCACCGACATGCACGTCGACGGCTTCCGTTTCGACCTGGCCCCGGCCCTCGATCGGCATCCGGCCAGAGTGGGTTCATTCTTTTCCGAAGTGCGGCGCGATCCGGTACTCGCGGGCGTCAAGCTGATCGCCGAGCCCTGGGATGCCACGCCCGACGGGTACCGGCTGGGCGGCTTCGGCGACGGCATCGCCGAGTGGAACGGCCGGTATCGCGACACCGTGCGGCGATTCTGGCGCGGCGACGCCGGGATGGCGCCGGACTTCGCCACGCGTTTCAGCGGCAGCCAGGACGTGTTCGGCGCGACCGGACGTTCGCCCCAGCACAGCATCAACTTCGTCACGTCGCACGACGGGTTCACGCTGGCCGACCTCGTCAGCTATGCCGGCAAGCACAACGAGGCCAACGGCGAACATAACGCCGACGGCGAGTCGAACAACTTCAGCAGCAATGCCGGCGTCGAGGGCGTGTCGGACAATCCCGCGGTCGTTGCTGAACGTGCGGTGCGGCAGCGCAGCCTACTGGCGTCGCTGGCCCTGTCATTGGGCGTTCCCATGCTCTCGGGTGGCGATGAAGTGGGCCGCACCCAACACGGCAACAACAACGCGTACTGCCACGACGGCCCAGTCGTCTGGACTCCCTGGCCCGGCGACGCGGCGCTCTGCGCGTTCGCGCGCCGGGCGCTCGCCCTGCGCCGCGCGCACGCGTTCTTGCGACGCGACCGGTTCTATTCGGACGCCGACGCGACGTGGCTCAGCACGCTCGGTGTGCCGCTCACCACGGCCGAGTGGCAGTCGGCTGCGCTCGACGCGTTCGGCGTGCGACTGGGTGCCGCCGGCGAAACGCCGATGCTGATCTACGTCAATGCGGGCCGGCAAACCGCGATGTGTGTCCTGCCGGAAGATGCGACCTGGCAGTGCGTGCTGGATTCCGCGGCGCCCGAGGCGGTAGCGCGGCCTGTAACGTCGCCGTACGCGCTGGCGGGCGGCAGTCTGGTCGTGCTGATCGCCGAGTTGGCGCGGCCGCAGGAGCGCATCTCACATGGCTGTAGCGCCGTTCAAGGTGCAGGGTTCAACGTCCAAGGTCACTTGCTGTCCGCAGGTCCGGCTGGTCCGTCGTCCGATGTGCACGTGAACCGAGGACCCCAGGACCGACAGGACCCGAGGACAGACGAGTGACGCTGGACGGTGGACCTTGAACGGCGGACGACACGACACCGAACTGAATCCTCTCTAGCAGCCCCAGCGCAGCAGGACCGAACCGACGGTGAATCCGGCGCCCACCGAGGTCAGCAGCACAAGGTTGCCTTTCTTGAGGCGGCCCTCGGCGCGCGCATCATTGAGGGCCAGCGGGATTGTGCCGGCGGTGGTGTTCCCGAACCGCTCCAGGTTGATGATGACCCGCGACGGCTCCAGCTCGAGCCGCTCGGTGGCGGCCTCGATGATCCGCCGGTTCGCCTGGTGCGACACGAACAAGTCGAGGTCGCGGCTGGTCAAGCCGTTGCGCTCGAGCAACCGCCGCGAGATCTCCTCGGTCTTGCGGACCGCGAACTTGAACACGGCGGTCCCATCCTGCTTGACGAAGTGCAAACGCTTATCCACGGTCTCGTGCGATGCCGGCATTCGGCTGCCGCCGGCCGGCATGCACAGCGAGGGACCGCCCGTGCCGTCAATCTCGTTCCAGAAATCAATGATCCCCGGCTCGGCCGGTCCGGCGGCCGACAGCACGACGGCGCCCGCGCCGTCGCCGAACAGAATGCACGTCGTGCGGTCGGTGTAGTCGATGATGCTCGACATCACGTCGGCGCCCACGGCCAGCGCGTGGTCGCATGCGCCCGTGGCCACCATCGTGTACGCGGTCGACAGCGAATAGAGGAACCCCGAGCAGGCGGCGCCCAGATCGAATCCCCACGCGTTGGCGGCGCCGAGCCTGGCCTGCAGCACGCACGCGGTGCTGGGAAAGATCGTGTCGGGCGTGGTCGTGCCGACCACGATGAATCCCAGGTGCGCGGGCGTGATGCCGGCTTCGGCGATCGCCGCGAGCGCGGCCGGATACGCGATGTCCGACGTGGCCACGCCCTTGTCCGCGATGTGCCGCTCGCGGATGCCCGTGCGCTGCATGATCCAGTCGCTCGACGTCTCGACCATCTGCTCGAGCTGCTCGTTGGTCAACGTGCGCGGCGGCACGAACGTCCCAAGTCCGGAGACTTTCACCGGACGCATCATGCGACCTGCCTCACCGATCACCACAAACGATCCTTTCCCGGGGCCGTCAGCCCGAAGTAGTCGTACGCACGCGCCGTGGCCACCCGGCCGCGGGGCGTGCGATCGAGGAAACCGATCTGAATAAGATACGGTTCATAAATATCTTCAATGGCGTCTTTCTCTTCGCCGATCGCGGCCGCCAGGCTGCCGAGGCCCACCGGACCGCCGCCGAACTTCTCGATGATCGTGCGCAGCAGGCGCCGGTCCGCCTCGTCGAACCCGTGCTGATCCACCTCGAGCAGCTTCAACGCGTCGTGCGCCACCGCGCCCGTGATGCGGCCCGTGGCGCGCACCTGCGCAAAATCGCGAACGCGCCGCAGCAGCCGGTTCGCGATGCGGGGCGTGCCGCGTGACCGCTGGGCCAACTCACGCGCGGCATCGTCATCAATCGCCACGCTCAGAATGCGCGCGGACCGCGTGACGATTTCGTAGAGATCCGCGTCCGTGTAGAAGTCGAGACGATGCGTGATGCCGAAGCGGCCGCGGAGCGGCGCCGTGATCAGCCCCGCGCGGGTCGTCGCTCCGATCAGCGTGAACGGCTGCACCGGCACCTTCACGGAGCGCGCGCTCGGGCCCTGGCCGATGACGATGTCGAGCTCGAAGTCCTCCATCGCCGGATACAGGATCTCCTCGATCACCGGGCTCATCCGGTGGATCTCGTCGATGAAGAGGATCTCACGCTCGCCCAGATTCGTCAGAATCGCCGCCAGATCGCCCGGCTTCTCGAGCACGGGGCCGGACGTGGCCCGCACCGCCACGCCCATCTCGTTCCCGATCACGTACGCGAGCGTGGTCTTGCCCAGTCCGGGCGGGCCGTACAGCAGGACATGGTCGAGCGCCTCGTTGCGCTGACGCGCGGCCGCGATGGACACCTGCAGGTTCTCGCGCACGCGATCCTGACCGATGTAGTCGTCGAGCGTCCTCGGCCGCAGCCCGACTTCGTACTGGACGTCGTCATCAACGGGCATGGCCTCGACGATGCGCGGATCGAATTCGCCGTCAGATTCGCCACCGGGGGGCGGCGCGGAAGGAGGCTTGGGCGCCATTACCGGCTCATCGTACCAAGGCCTTCAGCACTTCGCGCAGCAGCGGTTCGAATTCGCGGGTCGTGACCTTCGCGAAGGCCCGCTCCACCGCCCGCTCGGCCGCGGCGCGCTGATAGCCGAGATTGGCCAGCGCCGAGAGCAAGTCGTCACGGACGTCGTCGCCGGAGGACGGCACGAGTTCCGTCGTTCCGGCCGTCAGCTTGTTGACGCGATCCTTCAGCTCGATGACGAGACGCTCGGCGTTCTTGCGCCCGACGCCCGGAATGCTGGTGAGACGCCCGAGATCGGACGCGCGGATGGCTTTCACCAGATCGGCCGGCTCGATGCCGGACAGCACCGACAGCGCCACCTTGGGACCGATGCGGCTGATCGAAATCAGCCATTCGAAGAGCTGCTGTTCCAACGGCGTCGCGAACCCGAACAGGCGGATCGCGTCGTCGGTCACGTGCGTGTGGATGCGCAGCGACACCTGGGAGCCGATGTCGCCGATCCCGTAGAACGTCGACAGCGGCACGTTGACGTCGTAGCCGACGCCGCCCACGTCGATGACGATCCGCTGCAGCTGCTTGTCGCTGAGCGTGCCGGTCAGATGCGCGATCACGGCAGTGACCGGCGCAGGGGTTGCCCCGGACGGTAGTCGCGCCAGCTGCGCAAGGGGCGCCCGCCGGCCTTGGCCGGCGCCGTGCCGCGGCCCGCCACGCGCGCGGCCCGCGCGGCGAGGGACGTGGACGCATGGAGATGACAGATCGCAATGGCCAGCGCATCGGCGGCGTCGTGCGGCGTCGGCACGGCGTCCAGGCGCAGCAGCAGTTTCACCATCTGCTGCATCTGGCGCTTTTCGGCGCGGCCGTACCCGACGATCGCGACCTTGATCTCGGCCGGCGTGTATTCCACCACCGGCAGGCCGGCTTCGACGGCGGCCAGCACGGCCACGCCGCGCGCGTGCCCGAGGAGCAGCGCGCTGCGGGCGTTTCTGGCATGGAAGAGGTTCTCGATCACGACGCAATCGGGATGATGCGTGGCGATCAACTGCGTGAGCGTGCGATGAATGCCGTGCAGTTTCTCGGGAAAGGACGCCCCGGCCGGCGCCGCGATGGCGCCGCACGTCACCAGCTGGTGGCGCGCCCCGTCGCTGTCGACGCAGCCGTATCCGGTGCGGCCGGACCCGGGATCAATCCCGAAGACCCTCACGCCAGCGAGGCCTCGATGTCCTTTTCGTCGATGTCGACGTTGGACCACACGTTCTTCGTGTCGTCGTTGTCCTCGAGCGCTTCCATGAGCTTGAGCATCTGCTGGGCCTGCTTGCCTTCCAGCTTGATGAGGTTCTTTGGCACCATGGCGATTTCCGCGCTGGCCGGCTCGAGGCCGAGTTTCTTCACGGCGTCGAGCACCGCCTGATGCGCGTCGGGCGTCGAGAGCACTTCCCACAGATCGCCGTCGTCCTTGAGGTCTTCGGCGCCGGCATCGAGCACCACGGACATGAGCGCGTCTTCGTCGATCTTCGTCCTGTCGACCGTGATCACGCTTTTCTTCTCGAACATCCACGACACGCTGTTCGCTTCGCCGAGGTTGCCGCCGTACTTGCCGAACGTGTGGCGCACTTCACCCACGGTGCGGTTGCGGTTGTCCGTCAGGGTTTCCACGAGGATCGCCACGCCGCCGGGGCCGTAGCCCTCGTACATGACTTCGTCGTACATCACGCCTTCCTCTTCGCCGGTGCCCCGGCGAATGGCGCGCTTGATGTTGTCCGCGGGCATGTTGGCGGCCCGCGCGTCGGCCACGATCGTGCGCAGGCGCGGATTCATCTCCGGGTCGCCTCCGCCGTTGCGGGCGGCCACCGTCAGTTCCTTGATGATGCGCGTAAAGACCTTGCCGCGCTTGGCGTCGGCCGCGCCCTTTTTGTGCTTGATCGTGTGCCACTTGGAATGGCCAGACATGTAACTCTCCGAGAATCAGTTGTTTAGAGTGCCATCGGATCGACAGCAGCGACCCTAAATCCTAACACGCCCGCGCCGGAGTCTGGCCAGCAGCAACCAGACCTCGGCCCTGGGATCCCAACGTCCACCGCGATAGTCGCCGAGCATGTGCGCCACGTCAAATCCCGCCCGCTCCAACCGCATGATCATGGCCGGCACCGGCACGGTGCGAAACGCGACCGCAAAACGTTTCGAGGTCCTGGCCCCGTCGCGCGTCTCAACAAATTCCTGGTCGAAGATGGTGACCTTGCGGCGCCGATCCTGGCGCACCGATTCGATGAGCATCACGCGCGCGCCGCCGGGTCCGCGGCCGCGCAATCGGATCTCGCGGTGGTATTCATCCCAGATCGCCAGGTCGGGCACCAGGTCCACGCCGAGCATCCCGCCCGGGCGCAGCACGCGTGCCGCTTCATCGAGCACGCGCCGCAAGTCGGTCTCGCGCGTCAATGACTGCAACATGCCGTACGGCGCGATCACCAGCTGAAAGCTGCCGGACGCGAACGGCAGCGCGCGGATGTCGCCGCGAAACAGCGTGGGCCGACTGGCCACCGGCAACCGCCGCCGCTTCGTCACCGCGCGCGCCAGCATCGGCGCGGAACGGTCGATGCCGATCACCCGGGTGCCGATCACGCGCGCCAGCGGCAGCGTGAGCCGGCCTGTCCCGGCGCCCAGCTCCAGCACGCGGCCGCGCGTGCGCCGCGCCAGTCCCTGCCAGAACGCCACGTCCCGGCGGCCGACGGTCTGCGCGTTCTCCCAGTCGTAGAACGCCGCATAGCTGTCCCAACCATCCGCGCCGTCGGGCACACCGATTCGTTTCTTGCTCATGTGGGGTCCAGCGTACCAGCACGCCTCGCAGGCGTGACGGCTGCGGCGCCGAGCCAACGGCCCGGCCGAACAGCGGGATGTGAACGTGTCGAGAAGACGCGAACAGGCGCGGGATGAACGAGCGACGGGCGGGCTAGAGACAGGTCTTCCTGAATCCCGACGATCCATCGCCCCTGGTGCCGCTGCCGCCCTGGGTCAGTTTGCCGATGGGACCATAGGCGATCAGCGTCGGCCGCGTCCACGCGCGCCGGGCCTGCGGTCGATCCGCCTGTTGCTGATCACTGTCTCGACGATCTTGTGTCACGGGATCCTCCGTTGCGGCGGCCTGCCATCACATTCTACACAAGACCGCGGCCGCGGCTTCGGCCGGATGCTCGCGCGCCATCGCCTCGATCGACACTTCCGCCGCCAGGGCGCTGATGGCGTCGAACTGCCGGCGGGATTCCTCGGCGTCGCGCACGTCCAGACGGAACAGCGCCGAAGCGAGCGCCATCACCGCGCGGCGCCCGCGCAACACGCCGCGACCGTCCGGCTCGTCCGCCGCCGACAACTGGAACACACGCACGAGCGGCAACACCCTCGTTTCAAAACGCACCGCGGGATGCGCCGCTCCGATGCGGCGCTTGTCCGTGTAGTGCGCCACGCCGACGCCCGACGCGCGCGGCCACCCCAGCAATTCGAGCGTCTCGGGCCATAGCCGCACGCCCGCATCACACGGCGTGGCCAGCCAGCGCGCGCCGTCGCGCCGCACGACCAGACAGTCGTCGGTGACCACCATCGCTCCTCGCGCCGCGCAAGCCGCCGCGATGGTGGACTTGCCCGCGCCCGACCGGCCCATGAATGCCGCGACCTGGCCGTGCCAGCCGATCGCGCTGGCGTGCAGCACAAGGCGCCCGCGCCGGCTCAGCACCAGCGGCAGCACCTGATTGAGCAGCAGGTGCCGGAGCGTGGTCAGCGGCGTGCCGGGAAACGGCCGGACCGCCACGTGGCCCGCATCCACCGACACCGTGAACTGCGCCTGCGTGTCGAAGGTCAGCAGATACCCGCCCGCCGCGTCCGCGAACGTCAACCACTGACCGCCCGAGGGCGTGGGCCAGGTCGCAAACGCGGGACGCCGCTCGGGCGGCCCGGGCGGCATCCACCCGATCGACACGTCCGCGTCCCCAGTGGCGACGGCCTGCAATTCGGGCAGGGGTTCGTCGCTGTCCAGAAGGAGATCGCTGAATCGGTACCGCACCGTGAAGGGCCGTCAGAAAGCGGGAGGCGGCGGCACGTCCGCATAGCGGCTGATGACTTCCGCGACGAAGACCTGCGCGCGCGACTCGGCGGCAAACAGCGCGGGGTGCCGCTCAAACACGGCCCGCTCGATTTCGCGCACGGTGCGGTGTCCATCACACAGTGACAACACCGTGGCCCGTGCCGCCGCCCACACGTTCAGCGTCGGCGTGGCGTCCTCTGCGGCGCCGGCAAGTTGCTGGCGCACGACGAGCATGCCGTTCAGCGTGGATTGCCGGAATGCGGCCAACTGGCGGGCCCCGCGGCGGCACGTCACCATCCACGTCACGACAAAGTCCACCGGGCGAATCACGAGGGCCACGTGGACGGTGTCACCCGCGTGGAGCGCTACGGGCGCCTCGACCGGAAGAAATGCATTCCGGCGCGCGATGCGATCCGGCGCGCCCGGCGCGTTGGTCAGCACCACGTTCGGCGAGAGTTCCGCGGCGAACCAGGCCGCCAGTCCATGCAGCGTGCCGGGTCGTGTCGCAACGAACGTGGCCTCGCCGCGCGCCAGGGCCGCATCGCCCGCGCGATAGTCGCACGCCAGCACGTCGGTTCCGGGCGACAGCAGATCGCCCGTCGAGAACGCGTGGGGATACCCGGTATTGGCCGCCCCTTCGCGCACCGCCGACATGTCAAATCCGTCGATCGCCCGTTGCCAGAAATCCACCTGACCGTACAACCCGTCGTGCTCGACGGGGGCCAGCCACGTGTGCACAACCGCCGGCATCATGGCGCCGCCGGGACGCAGCCACCGGTCCCGCGCGTCGACGAGCGCCTCGGCGCCCTCCGCCAGAAACCCGATGCGGCCCACGATGTCGGACACGATGACATCCACCGGTTCGGGTAAGACGATGCGCGTGGAATGTCCGTCCAGGAATCTGATGCGGCCGGCCAGGCCGTTGTCGCGCGCGATCCGGCGCGCCGGCCCGGTCATGCCGCTGTCGTCCACGGAATACACGCGCGCGGCCCCCGCGCGACACGCCATCAAACCGAGAATGCCGGTGCCCGATCCCAGATCGGCCACGACAGCGCCGGGACGCACGACTTCGCTGATCGCGCGGCGAAACGCGTCGAGACGCGCCCGATCCTGCAGAAATTGGCGGTGCTCGTCGATCAGCAGCGACATCGGCTGATTATCTCCCAGAGTCCGCAGGCTCACGCCGCGCCGGAGTCAATCGCCCGCAGCCACATCTCGACCGCGATGGCCGCCCACAGATCGAAATGATGGGACTGCAGCGTCGGCGGCGGGGCCCCCGCTTCCGAAAACTCCGCGCACGCGGCCCGCACCGCGTCACCGTTCACCCAGCCGGCATCGGCGACGCGGAGGCTCTTCAACGAGAGGCCGTTCAGTACGCGCATCAGCGCCTGCGCGATCAGCGTCGTTCCGTCGCCTTTGTCCCGCCGCGCGGCGATCACCGGCGGCAGGCGCGTCCCCATCGCCTGACGAAGGATGTAGCGCGTCTGTCCATGCCGAAAGCGCAGATCATCGGGCAGCGTCAGCGCAAACTCCACGAGCCGCCGATCGTAGAACGGATGCCGCGCCTCCATCCCCGCGTCGTCCGCCGTCCGAAATATGCCTTCGCGCAACAGCGGGCCCTCGGCGCTTGCCAGGCGTGTCAGCGACTCGCGCAACACGGCATCCGCGCTGGCGGGTACGCGCGCCGGCAGCGCCCGAAGGCGCGCGGAAAGCCCGGTGCGTCTGACGAAATCCGCGGTGAGCCACGACGGCCAGGGCCGGGCGGGCCGGACCGATCGAAATACGCGCTTCGCAAACGGCGGCGCCGAGGCCGCCACAATCTGCCGCAACATCGGGAGCGGCAGGTCCTCGAGCCCCTCCGGCCCGAGGGCCTCGCGCGCGAAACGCCACGCCTGGAACAAGCGGCCATGGCGCAACATCGCCGGCAGACGCGCCACCGAACCGGTCAGCCAGGAATCACCGCCAACGCCGGTCAGCATGACGCGATGCCCGCTCGCGGCGGCCGCTTGCACGAGCGGCCACCGGACGGCATCGGCGTTGGGCCAGTCGGGCAGATCGCCGTAGGTCCGGAGGATCCGCAAGACATCGTCGCGTGTGGCGTTGCGCGGATCGTGGCGATGAGATGGCGCGCCAACGGCGGCCACCATCGCGTCAATGAACGGCGTTTCGTCGAGACGGACACCGTCGGGCGTGTACGGCGCGCCGGGAAAAACCATCGAGTAGGTGGCGGGCGGCGCGCCGCTCAGTTCGGTCGCAAGCGCGGCGAGGGATGACGAATCCAGGCCCCCGCTCAGTTCAATCGCCACGGATCCGCGCGCGCGCATGCACGCGCGCACGGCCGACGACAGGCGTTCGCGGAACTCGTCAATCAGGTCGCCGTCGGCGCGCCGCGCCGGCAGCGATTGCGGCGGCGTCCAATACTCCATCGCGGCGAAGGCGGAGTCGCCGGGCGTCATCGACAGCGCCTGAGCCGGCGGCACGCGCCGAATCCGGTCGAACACGGTCTCGTCGCGTGACGCGATGCCGCGGCTCAGGTACTCGGCCAGAAACCCGGCGTTTGGCCGGGACGCCTTACCCGCGCCCTTCCGGAGAAAGCGGAGGTCGGTGGCCCAAACCACCCGTTGCCGGTCGCTCACGTAGAAAAGCGGCCGATGCCCCAGCGCGTCGCGCGCCAGCCACAGGCGGCGATCCACGCGATCCCATACTGCAAGCACGAAGTCGCCGACGCAGTGTCGAAGTCCGGCCGCACCGTCGCGACTGAACGCCGTGACCAGCAACTCCCCATCGGCCGCGATCGACGGCACGCCGTAGCGCACGATCAGTTCGTCTCGATTGTCAATGCGCCCGGCGTACGAAAGCACAAAGCGGCGGTCGGCCGATGTGACCGGCATCGGCTCGGATACCGCCTCTGGTGTGGTCCAACGCCGCTGCCAGCCGAAGGCGATCGGACCCTCGACCCAGGCGCCTTGGTGATCCCACGTCGCGGCTGCCCCACCTTCGACAAAGGCCACATCGGCAACCGCGCCGGACGCGCCGTCGAGATGCAGCATTCCGGCGAGCACGCTCATGCGTGCCTCAGGCGCCGACGGTCACGAGCTGTTGGTCGAGCAACTGGCGGACCAGCGCCGTCAGATCCACGTGGGCGGTCGGCTCGTCGACATCGAACTCGGCCATTACGCGGGCCTGTAGGGTACTGATGGGTGTACCGGCCTCGCCGTCCTGCTGCAGCAGCTGCCAGACGCGCGATCCGACCAGGTCGAGTCCAAAGTACTGTCCCGTGACCACGTTTAAGAGGACAATCTCTCCATCAACGTCGCGCCAGACGACGTCGGGATGGACGCGAATTTGGCCTGAGAGCGGGGCACTGTCATCCATAAGGACGGGACCGGGACAAACCGACCGAGGTAATGGCAAACGCGCAAGTGACCGAAAAGGTGCACTGATTGTAGAGAAGGCTCTCCCAGCGGTCAAACGCCCTCCAAAGAAGTACGTTGACGTACGATGAAATGTCGTTATATGACATTAGGTGACATGAAGGCCTGTCTGATCGTCTCGGTGCTGATCAGCGCCATTGCCGCGTCGTCTCTTGGGGTACATGCCCAAGGTGGCGCGGCTGTCGCTGCGGCGAGGCTGGCCGGCCCCGCGCCAACCGGATCGATGAGCGCGTTGACGAAAGCAGCGTCCGCGGTTCGCGCCTCGCGAGCCGCCGCGTTGTCGGGCAGGGCGCTGACCAGCGGGGCGAGCGCGCAGTTGGGACGAACGACCCAGATCATGGGTTACCTCTGGACGTCAAACAACGGCGCGATTACGAACGCCACCGTCCAGATTCGGAACACGGTGACCAACACCATCGACGCCATCACCCGCACGAACTCGGCCGGCGAATTCCTCTTTCAGAATGTCAGCTCCGGCGAGTACGTAATCGAGTACGTCTCGGATTCCGCCAGCAGACTGCTGGCCCTTGGCCACCCGTTCACCGTTTCACCTGGGGAAACCGTCGCCACCTTTGTGCGCCTCTCGAACGGGCTGCCGATGTTGCTGCCCAACGAGCTCTCGAACTTGACCAGCAACGTCGCGGCGCAGGCCGTGTCGTCGGCCGCCAGCCAGGGCATCACCGCCATCGCCACTCCCCTCGTGTCGACGGTGTCGCCCGTCGTGACGTCGCCAACGGGTGGCACCGAGGCGCCGCCGCCCGTCGTGAGCGCGATCAAGTAGGCGCGGCGATATGTCCAGTTCGCAAACTCCCGTGACCATCGAGCCACCGGCGCCGGCTATGCCGGTATCAGGCGTGCCCGGCGGGCCAGGCGGCTATGGGGAGTCGGAGATTCACCTCCTCGATCGGCTGAGCGTGCTCTACCGCTATCGCAACATCGTGGTGGCCGTCGTGATCGTCGTGCTGATCGGCGGCGCCATTCAGACGTACACCACGACCAAGGAATACCGGGCGACGGCGGTCGTCCAGATTGATCCCGACCGTCCCTCGATGCAGGGCATCGCGCAGGGATTGTTTCAGGATGATGAGGAATACGCGTTCGCGACGGAATTGACGAAGCTGCAAAGCCACACACTCGCCCGGCGCGTGGCGCGCCGGCTGGATCTGGTGAACAACCCCGAATTCAACGGGCAGGAAACCCAGCCCACCGGTCTCGGCGACGTGTTGCTGTCACTGCGCTCGCGTGTCACATCGCCGATCATGTCGCTGTTCCGCCGCGAGCCGGCCAAACCGCCGGTACTGACGGTCAAAGAGGAGGCCAAGAATCCGGCGACGGCGGCGCTGGCCGGCGCCGAGCCGCCTGAAAGCGCGGAAGAAGCCGCGCGCGTCGGCCTCCTGATGGCCCGCCTCAAGGTCAACCGGCAGATCGGCAGCCGCCTGGTCAACGTCGAAGTCGTGTCGCGCCATCCGCAGTTTGCGGCCGACGCGGCCAACGCGTTCGTGGATGAATACGTCATCCAGAACCTCGAGTTGAAGACGGCCGCGATCAAAGTCAAGAAGGAGCAGTACGAGCTGCAGGTGGCCCGCATGCAGGACCAGCTCAAGGCCGAGAAGGAGCTGTTCCTGAAATCGCAGAAGGCCACGCCGAACGGCGTCTACATCGAGCCGTCGCAGCTGGCCGCCACGGTGAACAGCTCGCGAAGTGACTGGATGCGCGCGCAGATTGACACGGCCAAGTTCAAGGCCGATTACGACCGCTTGTCCAAGTACAACCTGAACGATCCGGCTGCGGCCAAGGCGGCCGCGGAGAGCGTGCCGGGGATGTCGACCGATCAGATCGTCCTCAACTACCTCAATGACATTCAGGACAAGGAACGGGAACGTAAGACGCTGAAGGTGCAGGGGCTCGGCGACGATCACCCCAAGGTTCGCCAGGTCGACGCCGATGTCGACTCCATCCGGCGACAGTTGAAAGCGCGCCTCGTCAACATCGTGGACACGGCGCGGCAGAACTACGAGAGCGCGAAGGCGACCGAAGACCGCTACCGGAACGCCTACGAAGCGCAGAACGCCATGGCCAACGAACAGGCGGGTCAGGGCATCGGGCTCGACTTCCAGCAGAACAAGATCAAGAGCGACGAAGACCTCCTGGCCAGGCTGCAGAGCCAGGCCGAGGAAGCGCGCGTGGAGGCCAGCGCCACCAGCAACAACGTCCGCAAGATGGACGCGGCCCAGGTGCCCACGTCCCCATTCAAGCCGGACCCGGCGCGCAACATGCTCCTCGCGCTGCTGGCGGGATTCATCCTCGCGCTCGGTCTGGCGTTTGGCCTCGACTACCTCGACGACACGATCAAGACGCCGGAAGACATCACGCGAAAGCTGCATGTCCCCTTCCTGGGCCTGGTGCCGGCCGTGCGCGGCGAGAAACAGCCCGTGCTGTCGGGACCGGTGCCGCATGACTTCGGCGAGTCGTATCGCGCGCTGCGCACGTCCCTCGTGTTCACGAGCGGCGGCGAATCGACGCGCGTGATCACGGTGACCAGCGCGCAGCCGCTCGAGGGCAAGACCACCACGGCCTGCAACCTCGCCATGGTGCTGGCGTTCGGCGGATCGCGGGTGCTGCTGATGGACGCGGACATGCGGCGTCCGGGCGTGCACAAAGCCCTGAAGATCAACAACACCGTCGGCCTGTCACATCTGCTGGTCGGCCAGGCCCGCGTGCGCGAGGCCATTCAGCGCACGAGCGATCCGAACTTCTGCGTCATGACGGCCGGCCGCACGCCGCCGAACCCGTCCGAGCTGCTCTCGTCCGAGCGGATGCGCCAGCTGGTCGCCAACTTGAAGCAGGGCCCGTTCGACTGGGTCGTGATCGACACACCGCCGGTGCTGGCCGTGACGGATGCCGTCATCCTGACGCCCCTGGTCGATGGCGTGACCTTTGTGGTGGGCGCTGAAATGACGCGCCGGCGTCTGGCTGAGCGCGCCGTGCAGATGATCATGGCCAGCCGGCCGAAAGTTGTCGGCGCCGTGCTGAACCGTGTGAACTTCGACCGCAATAAGTACTATTATTCGCGGTACTACGGCTACCAGTACAAGAGCTACTACGGTACCCACACTAGCAACCCGGCCCCGGCCCACACGGCCTGAGCGCTCTCGCGTCATCACCGCGGCCGGCGCCGCGCTGATCCTCGCGTGGACCCTGTTTGCCTTCGGCGCCGTGTACCCCTGGGCCAGCCGTCCGGCCGCCGCTGCCACCCTCCTGCTCTTCCTGTTCGCGCGGCCCAAACTGTTCACTGACAGCACCTGGATGGTCGACGTGAGCGCGCTGCTGCTCCTGGGCTTCGGATGGCTGCAGTGCCTGCCCCTGCCCGGCGCGCTCGTGTCGGCGCTCACACCAGCCAGCGCGGCCTTTCATCAGACACTGAACCTCACCGCATTCGATCCGGCCGCGTGGCGCCCGCTGTCGCTGGCGCCGTCGGCCAGCGTCGAGGCCATGATCAACGTCACGGCGGCGGTCCTCTTCTACTGGACCAGCCGCGAAGCGAGCGGACACGCCGGCGCGCGCATCCTCATCCGGTCACTCGCCGTGATGGGCGCCGTGGCGGTCGTGTTCGCGGTGATTCAGCCAGCGCTGTTTCCGAGCGGCAAGATCTACGGCTTCTGGTCGCCCATCTACCCCGAGGCCCATCCGGTCGGCCCGATCATCAGCCGCAACCACTTTGCATCATGGATGCTGCTCGCCGCGTCAATGACCGCCGGGTATCTGCTGACGCACGCCCGAACATACTGGGTGGCCACGAGACACAGCCGAACCAGCGTGCGCATCCTGAACGACACCCGCGCGCTCTGGGTGGCAACCTGCGTCATGCTCATGGTCACCGGCGTGGTCTTCTCGCAATCGCGGGCCGGGCTGATCGGCTTGTCGGTGGCCGGACTGGTGGGCATGGTGAGCAGCGGCCGGCACCTCGGGCGACGAGCGCGCGGCGGACTGCTCGCCGCCTCACTGCTTTTTGGCGCCGCCGCCTGGATGATCGCCAATCCCTCGGAAGGCGTGCTGCGACGGATCGAGTCCGGCGCCAGCCCCGCCGACGAGTGGGGCGGGCGTCCCGCCATCTGGCGCGCCACGATCGACATGGCGGCCAGGTACCGGTTGACCGGCGTCGGCCTGGGCGCGTACGAAGGCGCCATGCCCGCGTATCAGCCCCCGCCGGTGGTGATTCTCTTCAACCACGCGCACAGCCAGTACCTCCAGTGGTGGGCCGAAGGCGGCCTGATCGGCACGCTGATCACCGTCGCGCTCATCCTCTCGGGATGGCGCTTGTTCGCCAGGCGCCGTCAACGTGATCGCGGCCCGCTCGTGCACATTCGCGAAGGCGCGATGGCGGGCATCATCGGACTGGCGGTGCAAAGCATCTGGGAAACGCCGCTGGTGACGCCCGCCGTCCTGTGGCTGCTGGCCGCCGCCGCCGCGCTGGCCACCGAGCGTCCCCCGTCGCCCGACGCCGGCGAGAGCCCGTCCTGATGTCTCTGCGCGTGGCCTTTGACATCGACGGCGTGCTGGCCGATTTCCGGACGGCCTTCCGGCAAGCCGCCACCGACGCGGGCATCAGCGGCCGCGCGGCCGACAGTGACTCACCATCATCGGATCCGCTGTCGTCGCGCGACATCAAGGCGATCTGGGATCACGTCAAGCGCACGCCGAACTGGTGGACCGGGCTGCAACCGTACGAGCCGGGCCAGCTCGTGCGCCTCTACGAACTGGCGCGCCGGTGGAAGTGGGAGGTCGTGTTCATGACGCGCCGGCCGTCCACCGAAGGCGATCCCGTGCAGTTTCAGACGCAATGGTGGATCGAGCAACAGGGTTTCTATTACCCGGCCGTGGTGACCGTGCCGGGCTCGCGCGGTGAACTGGCGAACGCCCTCCGCCTCGATGTGGTCGTGGACGACCAGTTATTGAACTGCGTCGACGTCGTCGGAGGATCCACGGCGAAAGCGTTGTTGCTGCTCCGCGATGCGCAGGACAAGACGGCGCAGGATCACGCGGTGAGCCGCGGGATCGGCGTCGTGTCATCCCTGGAAGAGGCCATCGACGTACTCGAGCACCTGCATGAATCGGTCGGCGAACGCCGCGGACGGCTGCAGCGGCTGGCGGATTGGTTTGGCGGCGCGCGCAAACCGCAGGAGACGACGTTGCCGGTTCCCGACAAGAATCGCGTGCATCTGCGGAACGAATAGTCCTCTACCGGCCCCACTTGATGGGACCGGCGAGGATCCGCCGCGCGTACCGCCATGGCAGGTTGCGCCGCGTCGCGCCGGGCTGGCGCAGCATGAATGCGCGCGGCGGAAACAGATGCTCGGCGATCAGCCGCCCCCGGTCGGACCAGGCCGGCAGCGCGCGCAAGTCCAGCCACAAATCACCCGCCTGACCGCGATCCGCTCGCAGAAACGCGCGCGACGCCTCGTGTCGGCCCGCCTCGCTCAGCGCGTCGATCACCGCATCGGCAAAGGCGCCGACGCGACCGCCCCACAGCGCGCGCGCCGCCTGAAGTTCATGCGCGCAGATGGCGGCCACGCCCGACCGCGACGCGCGCCGCACGAGTGCCATCGACGCGTCGGGCGAGCAGGCCAGCGCCTGGCGCGCGATGTCGCTCGTCCAGATCAGCCGCGCCTCGCGGGGATGGTGCGCCACGCGATGGATGCACGAGAAGATGAGCGCGTCGGCCGGATCCAGTTGCCATCCGTGCGGACCGGCAAACGGCGCCGGCACCGCGCGCGCGAGTCCGTCCGCGGCCGGCAAGCGCGACGCGAAGAACACGCGGTTCGTGAACTCCACGTGCACGTCCACGAACTGCACCGCCCCGGGCGCGAGCTCGCGCTCCCACAAATCCTGCTGCATCAGCCAGGTGCCGCTGACCAAATCGCCGGGTACGTACCCCGCGGCGCGCAGCACGCGTCCGGCCGCATCACGTTGCGGCCGCGGCACGAGAACATCCAGGTCGGCGCGCGTCCGGCACCAGGGCTCGGGATAGTGCGTGTAGGCCAACGCGCTGCCCTTCAGAATCACCGCGCGGATGCCGGCCGCGCCCAGCGCCTGGACGACGCGCCGCATCTCGGTGACGCGAAGATCCTCTTCGAGCATCAGGCGCCGGCGGATGGCAATGAATTGGGGATCGGCGTCGGGCCCGGCCGCGTGGACCAGCAGGCCCGCCACGCCGTCGCGCTCCGCGGCGGCGATGAGCGGCGCGGCGCCTTCGGCGCGCACGCGCGCGGCCAGCGCCTGGGGGTCGACGAGGAGTGTCTTCACGTGTCAGCTCCAGATGGAGCTGAGCACGGCCTTGCGAACGGAGGGATGCCGCAGGAGGGCGAGCGCGGCGCGGCGGTGCCAGTTGAAATCGGCGGTTTCCTTGAGGAGGGGCATGATGCCGTCCACGCGGGCCACTTCGATCAGGGCTTGAATGCCGCGGTCGCCGATGCGCGAGGCCAGGGCGCGGAAGGCGAGGCCGGCGCGGATATCGGGACCCAGTCGCGCGCGCCAGCCCTCTTCGCAGGCGCGCAGGTCACGTTCGGTGAGTTGATCGCGAGTGAGCGCGCCGTCCAGGGCATCCGCCACGAGCGCGCCGCTGAGGATGCTGTAGTAGATTCCGCCGCCGGTCGTCGGCTTCACCAGGCCCGCCGCATCGCCCACAGCCACCACGCGTTCGGCCACGGTGCGCTTGACCGGACCGAGCGGAAGCATCTTGAGCCGCGGCTGCGGAATCGACGTCGCGTCGACATCCGCTTCGCGCGCCATCTGCTCTGTAAATGCGCGAAAACGGCGCGACGCGTGCGTGTCACAGAACAAACCCAGCCGCACATACGACTCGCCGCGCCGCGCGAACGGCACACCCCAGGCAAATCCGCCGGGCGCCAGCTCGCGGCCCAGACGGATATCGATCCGCGGCAACTGTGGAAACGGCATCTCGACCTGCGCCGTCTGCACGAACGCGCGGGGCACGCCCAGGCCCAGCTGGCGATTGAACCGATAGTTGGCGCCGCAGGCCAGCACGCAGGCGCGGGCGCGCACCGGCGCGGCGTCATGCCGCACGTGGACGGTGACACCATCGGCGTCCACGGCCATGGTGTCGACGCGGGCGCCTGTTCGGATTTCTGCGCCGCGATCGCGCGCGCGCACCGCCAGAGCGGCGTCAAACGGCCCCCGATCCACGATCGCGGCCTGGATCCGCTCGGTTGAAACGCAGACCGGCTCGCCATGACCGTAGCGGAAGGACGCCTCACCCGTGATGGCCAGAATCGCCTGGCGTGGCAGATCGAGTTCGTCGAACGCGTCCATGCCGAGCACGCCCGTGCAGTGCACGGGCTGTCCCACTTCCTGATGCTCTTCAAGGACCACCACGTCGTGACCATTGGCCGCCAGCCGCGCCGCCGTCGTCAAACCTGCCGGACCGGCACCGATGATGACCACGTCGCGCATGGGGGGTGGATGCGTCACGTCCTGCTTTCGCCTCGGATTTCCCAAGCTCCAGACAAGCTGATCCAGAACGACAGTATTACCAGACGGACATCGAGCGCGAGGGACTGACGACAAACGTAGAGCCTATCGTAGCGGAATTTCTGACGCCGGGGTAGGTTGCGACCCGCGTAGATCTGCGCGATGCCCGTCAGTCCCGGACGCACGGACGACCGCACGGCGAAGCCGGGCACGTCCTCCAGACGCTCGAACGCCCCGGCCCCGCGCGCCTCGATCTCCCCCGGCCGGAGCGCGCGCGGTCCGACCACGCTCATGTCACCCACCAGGATGTTCCAGAGCTGCGGCAATTCATCCATCGCCGTCGCGCGCATCCAGCGGCCGAGGCGCGTCACCCGCGGATCGTTCGCGACGGCCTGATGAGCGCCGCGTTGTTCCGCGTCGACGCGCATCGACCGGAACTTGAGCGCCCGGAACACGCGCCCGTTCAGACCGGAGCGGTCTTGGCGGAAGAACACCGGTCCGCCATCCTGCAGCGTGATGCCGAGCGCCAGCAGCAGCCACAACGGCGAGGATGCGATGAGTCCCGCCGCGGCAAAGACCACATCGAACGCTCGCTTCACGGGCGAGGCGGCGATCGCCGCGCCGCGCTGCAGAACGACGCCGGACGCCGGCAACGCCATCAGCGCGCCCGGCGGCGCCACAGCCGCGACAGCATCAGCCAGCCGCACCGGATCTGGATGCCGGTGAAGACCACAACGTCTTTCAGCCAGAAGCGCGCAAAAT